>CAZVXR010000152.1:0-4024 GCA_964630865.1 uncultured Pirellulales bacterium
TCATACCCAAATTCCTCTTGCCAGACTGGATTTGCAGGCTGGTAATTTGTATCTCCAAACACAATAGAACTTAAGCAGCTAAACAAAATAATTAAATTCGATTTTAAGCATCTACTCATAATATCAACTCCTGTATATTTAGGGTTCCTCTAAAAATTAGCTGATTTTATTTGTATTTAGATATACATTAGTTATAATTGGCTCATTGACAATTGAATCACAGTATTTCATCTGATGGAGATCATGGCAATGATGCAGAGCGGCCTTTTTGACTGGCAAACACGGTTCGAGCAACTGGACAACGGCGGCGATCCGCTGGTCAAACTCAATGAGGTGGTCAACTGGGACCTGTTTCGTAATGATCTTCAGCAGATTCGCGACAAAGACCGGAAATCCAACGCCGGACGTAAGCCGTTTGACGTGGTACTGATGTTTAAGGTTCTGATTCTGCAGTCGCTGTACAATCTGTCGGACGACCAGACGGAGTTTCAGGTGCGTGACCGTCTGTCGTTTATGCGGTTTTTGGGACTGTCGCTGGGCAATGCGGTGCCGGATGCCAAGACGATCTGGCTGTTCCGTGAACAGTTGACCGAAGCCGGGATGATTAAGCCGTTGTTCGACCGGTTTGATGTATTTCTGCGTGAAAACGGGTTTTCGGCGCGAAAAGGTCAGATCATTGATGCCAGCATTATTCCTGCTCCCCGCCAGCGAAACAGCCGGGAAGAAAATCAACAGATTAAAGACGGTCAGATTCCCGACACTTGGAGTGAAAACAAAAAATGCCAGAAAGACACCGATGCCCGCTGGACCCAAAAGAATGGCAAAAACCATTATGGCTACAAGAATCATATTGATGTGGACGTGGAACACAAACTGATTCGCGACTATGAAGTGACGGACGCGTCGGTTCACGACAGTCAGGTCTTTGAAGACCTTTTGGATGAAACCAACAGTAGTCGTGATGTCTGGGCAGATTCGGCCTATCGTTCGCTGGCTAAGCTCAAGGAACTGGCGAAACGGCATTTTCGTGAACACCTTCAGCGTAAGGGGTGTCGCCATAAGGCGCTCAGTGAGCGGGAAAAACGCGGGAATCACACGCGTTCGAAGATACGTAGCCGAATTGAACACATTTTCGGGGTACAGACCCAGCGGGCGGGTCGCCTGATTGTACGAACGATCGGTCGGGGACGAGCGGCGGCCAAGATTGGTTTGCGGAATCTGGCGTACAACATTGATCGGTTCAGCCTGTTGATGACCGCATAGACGCGCCCCACGCGTCAGGTGGGCGAAGATGCCCGACGCATACGCCGATGGGCGGATGATTTGACCCTCCATCAGTGCCGAAAAACCAAAATTTTGCAGTACTGTGTTCAAATTTTACTCAAAAAAATGAAACCCGAAATCGGGAACCTTGAAAATCAAATTATTAGAGGCTCCCATAAGGAATAACTTCAGACGCCCCGTTCAGCCGCGTAACAATATTTTTTCGAACCGTCGTAAAATTGCTGGCGTCATCCAGATAAATACCCATCAGCATGCTGCCCATACCTGCGCTTCCGGGAAGTCCGGTCATGTCGTGTATAAAATTATTTTCGATCTGATTGCCGGCGCCCGTTCCGTAGCTGCCAATGGCGCCTCCATCCGACGAATCGTACATACAATTCACAAACTCATTATAAGCGATAAGGTTATTCCTGGCGTAACAAAAATCCAGTCTGTTTTCCCATGTGATCGGAATGCCGTATATCGTTCTGCCTTTTAATCCGTTCCACGTATTGCTAGTCAAGGCGACACCACTGCGGGGCAGATTCTCAAATTTATTGTGTGTAATGGTATTGTCTCCCGAGTGGTACAAAAAGATACCCCAGCCGTGAGCGGCAATTATGCCCGTATTGCGAAAGTGATTATTGTGAATCGTATTGAATTTGTTGACATATTCCTCTACTGGGCTTGTATACCCTCCATCTCCCGCCTCATATCCCTTGGCTACGATCCCTTAGGTTGCGCAATTTTCAATTATACTATTGGTCACTTCACAATGCTGAACGTGACCGTTAAAACATAATGCGGCTGTGCCGGCATTGGAAAAGCGACACTTGTTGAATCGTATGTGTTCAGCGGTCTCCAAATACAGCATCCCTTCATAGTCATCATAAAAGGGACGATACTGCAAAAGACTGTCGCTCATACTGAAATGCAGCGATTCAAAGGAGATATTTTGAACCCGGTTGGGGCTTATCCCCTGAATCCGGAACAGTCTTTTCACGGAACCGCCCAAAATCTGTTGATTTTGAATCGGTGTCGCATACGGATAATAATACAGCCAGCCGGTCGTTGTGTCGTGGTACCACTCGCCCGGAACATCCAGAAATACCCGCGCGCCCTGGAGATAATAGCGGTTGTGCACTGCTAAATCAAACCATGTGTCCTGACTCAGCGTGAGTGTACGGGTACCCCAGTTTGCTGAGGAAATTCGACTAATATTAGACATCCAATCATAATTCCAGACCCCAGCTCCACCCAAGAACGATCCCGACCAGACCTGCACCGTTGCATCGGTCAGAGCAAAAGAAGGAATCCCATCGGAGGCTCGATAAACCAACGTGCGATAACCAGTTGTGTTGGTATCGGCACCAAAATACCCGGTATTTGGCGTGCGGGCTTTTCGCGCCCACTGGCCGTTTTCAAAGAGCGTCTGCGGCTTCCATGTCGTGCCGATATAGACCTTATACACGTTGCCCGCATCCAGCTGCCAACCGGTGATCCGTTTTGCAGCGCTGATCGCAGGCATCTCATTTTTGTAGCCCTTATAGATGACTTTGTAGCCATTTTTGCCGGAATCCGCCGCGTCAAACGTCAGCGTGTTCTCCAGCAGATACGTCCCGCCCCGGATTAACACAGTCACATCGCTGTTCATTCCGCCGGTGATTCTGGCGCGCACAACGTCTTTGGCTTTTTGAATGGTCTTAAACGGGCTGTTCAGCGAGCCGTCATTGGTATCGCTGCCGTCATTGACGGACACATAGAAGGTGTTCTCAATCATCCTGGCAAACACCGCAAAATCCTGCAAATTAACAATGTTGTCTTTGACCAGGTCAAACTGCGGATCAAATTCGGCATCGCCAAGCTCATACAGCCAGGTGCTGATAAATCCGGCCAAATCAAAATCATTCTGATGAATCGTAATATATTGTGCGTTTCGAAATTCGCTATAACCCGGCGTATAAGAACCCAACCCCAGAACACGCGTCCCTGCAGAGCCGGGAGTATAAGTCACTTCCCACCACTTACCGGCCGCAGTGGGCGTTCCATACGGATAGCCAGTTACAAAACCGATATGAACAAGATTCTGGTAAGGCGACGCATTTGTCCAGCCCGTAGCACTCCAGCCGGCACTCACAGTGTTAACAACCAAATTCGTGAACGCTTCCGGAGCGCCGCCCCATGTGCCTGTCCACATTTGCAGACTGTAACCATCCTGCATCCACTCACTGGTTGCAGTCGGCTCCACACTCATCGGTGTTGCGCTGTCGCTCCAGACCTCGACAGTATAGGCCGTGCCGACCGTCATGGTGTACTCCGCACCTGCCGTTTCGCCGTTGATTTTCAGGTAATACGCGGCCGAGGCCGTCATACACAGGCTCAGCAGCATCGCCGACAGCAGTACGTTGGACAGAACTCTCATCACATTCCCCTTATTCGTAAATGGTTACCGTTTGCTCAGCTTCCGCACAACCTCGTCGTAACACAACGCCGCATCGACAGGCGTATTGGACGCGATATGGTTGCCGACTGCCATAAAGAAACCGGGATATCGTTTGCCGATGTCCATACAGCGTTTAACCTCAGCGTAAATCTCTTCTTTAGTACCATTCAGCAGGATGCGCGTATCGGCGTTACCACAAAATGAATGTATTTTACCGTGCTGTCTGGCTATATAGGCCATATCCGTGGTCGGCTCCAGCACAAAGCCGTTGATGCCGCAGGCGGCGATATCGTCGATAAACTCGGTATAGGAGCCGTC
>CAZVXR010000153.1:0-14708 GCA_964630865.1 uncultured Pirellulales bacterium
TGATGACGGGAGTACTTGTTAAATCGGATGTGAATAACACCTGGGATCTTGTGGTTCAATCGGTTGACGGTGAGCGGACCGCGTCCTGGACTGATTATGATGTAAATAATTCCTCCGCGCTGAATCGTCGTATTTCCGGGATTGAATTTAATACCAATGGGTCTTACAAGGGTCTTAATTCGAGCTCTGAAGCGGCTGAGTTTTCAGTTCAGTTTGCCAATAATCCGACGATTACACAGACCATTTTGGTCAACCTGGGAACGCCTGATGAATTTACCGGACTAACCCAATTTTCCAGTCAGCAGTCCAGCGCTGCGGCGTTGACGCAGGATGGTTATGAGGCCGGCTCTTTGTCGGGCGTAACGATTGATAATGCGGGAATGATTGTCGGTACGTTTACCAATGGCGTCAAAGTTGATGTTGCCGCACTGCAAATCGGTTTATTTCAAAATGCCGGCGGTTTGGAAGCGGTTGGCAATGGGTATTATCTGCCGACAGCCAACTCCGGAGAGCCGATAGCGTCGGTGGCCAGCAGCGGCGGAGCGGGGAAAATTACTGGCAAAAGTCTGGAGAAATCCAATGTGGATATCGCGACGGAGTTTGTTAATATGATGCAGGCTCAAAATGGGTATCAGGCAAATTCCAAGACGATTAAGGTCGCCAATGATGTGCTGACCACGCTGACGAATTTGATACGATAAATAAAGGCTTACCCAATGCCGGTTGTGCTGGCAGAATTAGCGAAATTTGCGGTTTTGGCGTTAACGCGCATTGAGCGATACGGCGCAATGAGGCGATTGGAAACGCATTATAATGCGACATTTTTGACCAATAAATGGTTTGTTTTGCTGGGTTGGTCGATGATTGCGATCTTGGGCGTGGTGTTGATAGCCGTTCGCCGAATGCGGCTGGAAAAAGACCATCTGGCCGTGCTGGAGCGTTTTACAAATATGGCTAATCGATGCCGACTGACCGTCCAGGAACGAGAAATGCTCGAAGCGATATCCCTGCGTTCCGGATTGAAGAAAGTGGACGAAATTTTTGTCGAATCCGTCGCATTTGACAATGGACTTGCCAAACTGATGCAGGACAGCTTTTCGGCCGGACATAATCTGGCAAAGCGAAAGCGATTGAATATCATGGCCTATGGGATTAAGACAAAGTTAGGATTTCAAAAGTCGACTTCGGAATTCGGCCTGAGCGGATTGTCTGATCGCAATCTAAGCAGCCATCAAATTGCGGTTGGGAAAACGATAGCTGCCTCGCTGAGTACCGATATGGAATCATATTTTAAGGCTGAGGTCGTTGGTAATAGTCCCTATGAACTGACATTGTCTCCCGCGATTCCATTGGAAGCGTTGCCGGGTCAAACGATAACGATCCACTATAAAATAGGAAATGTAACCTGGAGCTTTATGTCGGTCATTATTTCCTGCGGGCCGCAGGGACTGGAAGTAAGCCACACAGATCAAATTCAGATTATCAATCGCCGCCGTTTTCGGCGGGCTCCGGTGCAGAAAATGGCCCGTATTGCGCGATTTGATGTTGTTCAGATCGCTGCGGTTTCAGAGGCTCCGGTTATGGAGTTTGTTGAAGCGACAGTGACTGAAATTTCTGGCCCTGGACTTCGAATTCGGACCAGTCTTGACGTCCGGTCGCGGGATCGTGTGGTTGTGATTTTTGAACTGGAGCCTGGCAGATGGATTCAGGATATTGCGGAAGTGCGCGGTTTTCGCGAGTCGCTGATGGGACGTTCGCTGGTGGTCGAATTAATCGGTCTTAGCGAAAAGGGAATCAACGATCTGATCCGGGTAACCAACATCATTGCCGGCAAGGTTACTCGTCCGGAAGAGGAAGAACTAAGTCGAGAAGCGATTTTGAGTCTGGAGCAGGAATACGTTTCATGAGCGAGCAGGCAGGCCAAATCAGTTCCGGTATTGACGCCATGATGGAAAAATATACGGCGGCGTCTAACAACATCGCCAATGTGTCGACGCCGGGTTTTAAGCGGACGGTTACCGCGTTCAGTGCGACGCTGGATAAAATGATGCGCAGCAAGAGCAGTGACATTCCGTTGAGAATACCGGTTGAGTCCCATCAGACGATTGATTTTTCGCAGGGCCAGATTACGCAAACCGGAAGTCCTCTGGATATTGCGCTGGAAGGCAGAGGTTTTTTGACGCTCGAAACAGCCAACGGACCGATTTATACGCGAAATGGCTCGTTGGACGTTAATACTCTCGGACAGTTGATCGACAAAAACGGGCGATTGGTGGCCGGACAAAGCGGGCCTATTGTGGTGCCGCGCGACATTATTGTGTCGGACATTCAAATCGGCAGCGACGGGGTTCTAAAAGCCGGCGGGAGCGAGCTTGGAAAGCTTAAACTGGCTGCGTTTGAAGATGAAAAGACGCAGCTTGAGCCGATTGGCTATGGCGCCTATCGTGCGATTGAAAAAGATACCGCAATGCCCGCGACAAACGTTAAGGTTCGACAGGGCTGCCAGGAGGGATCCAATGTTCAGGTGATGTCGGAGATGGTCAGCCTGATGACGGTATCCCGAATCTACGAGATGCACATTAATATACTTCGACGTCAACGTGAAAATGGTGCCGCCACATTAGGTGTGGCGAACGGATAGAATTCAGGAGAACTAAAATGCTAAAGGCATTTTCTACCGCCGCAACAGGAATGGACGCTCAGCAGACGATGATTGATGCCATCGCCAATAATCTGGCCAACGTCAGCACCAATGGGTTTAAGCGGTCGCAGGTCAATTTTCAGGATTTGCTGTATTTGAAGATGCGTGATGCAGATCGCGAAGTTGCTTCGGGCATAACGGCGCCAAGCGGTCTTGAAATTGGCAGTGGGGTTCAGGTGGCTTCTACCACCAAGACATTTACGGTCGGTGAAGTTCAGCGAACAGGCAATGATCTGGATGTGGCGATTCAGGGCGACGGTTTCTTCAAGGTGCTGCTGCCCAATGGCGAGGAACGATATACCCGCGACGGCGCTTTTCAGAAAGACGCCAACGGTCTCTTGGTCAATGCCAGCGGATACCAGATTAGTCCCGGGATTACCATCCCACAGGATGCGATGATGATTGATATTGCTGCTGATGGAACTGTCAGCGCTCAGACCCCGGCTGGCACACAGGCTGTCGGTACGCTGGAGTTGTATCGGTTCCCCAACCCCGCCGGTCTTAGCTCTGAAGGCGGCAATCTGTATCGCGAAACCGCCTCCAGCGGCGCCAATGTTGCGGGCAAGGCCGGCGAGCAGGGATATGGAAGCATCCTCTCCAAGTATCTGGAGAAGTCCAATGTGGAAATGGTTACCGAGCTGGTAAATCTGATTAACGCTCAGCGTGCGTATGAAATCAACTCACGAACCATTCGTACCGGCGATAATATTCTGCAGCAATTGTCTCAGTTGATTCGTTAATTTATGGAACAAACAATGAAGCGATGGCAATGGATGGTAATATGGATTGGGGCGGCGGCAATAGGCGTTGCGCAGCCTGAATCGGCTACACCGTCTGATAAAATTAAAATGGTTCTGCCGACAGAGGTTGTCGTCGAGGGACCACAGGTCTGCCTGTCTGCGATTGTTACCCTTGAAGGTCCCGTGTTACTAACCGGCAAAGCCGGGACCCTCACGCTTGGAACATTTGTTTCCAAAGGGCAGATACTCTGGATCGACCATAATACCATTTTGAGCTGTTTAGCCAGTATCGGCGTCGATACCTCATGCGTGGAATTATCCGGCGCCGAAGTTGTGAAAATCAAGCGCAAAGAAATGGTAGTTGTGTCGGAAACCATCGCTCAAAAAGCGAAAGGCTACCTTGAACAGCAGCTTGCTGGCCAGAAAATTGCATCTTTGTCGCTGTTTCGGCAGCCGACGTCAATTGTACTGGATGATGCGAATACGCCGACGGAGCTGTCCTGCACGATGAGTCGATATCAGACTCCGGGTACGTTGAAAGTAGATGTTGCGATTTCCCAGAAAGGTCTGACACGCGATCATTCCGAGGTTATTTTTACTGTTCGTTACAAAGTTCGCCAGGCGGTTGCAGTCAAAGAAATTAAAGCTGGCGATGCGGTAACTTCTGAAAATGTCCAGATACAGGAGATTCAGGCGTTATCGCCGGAACAAAAAATGGAGAGTGAGCCTTATGGGATGCTGGCCCGCAGAAAAATTGTACCGGGTGCAATTGTGCGTTCGGATTGGCTTGTGCCGCGTCAGGCGCCTGTAATGGTTCGGCGTAATCAGCAGGTTCTGGTTAAAGTGGATACCGGCGGATTGTATCTTTCTGCGCCGGGGCAGGCGATGGAAGAAGGGCGTATTGGCGATGTGATTCGTGTCCGTCGAGGTCAGCGGCCCGAAGAGGTTACCATTTACTGTACGGTTCAGCCGGACGGGTCTGTTCAGCCGCAGATATAAGGAAAATACCCATGAAACATAAATTACAAAAATGGATGATGTTGGCGCTGGCGACAACGGTTCTTTCGGCCTGTACGGAAGCTGGTTCCATCTGGGCTAAGCGCGGATCGACCAGCAAGTCCCTGTATGCCGATGACAAAGCCATTCAGGTCGGCGATTTACTGACGATTATTATTAATGAAGCTCATAAGGTCGATAATAAAGTTAAGACGGATTTACAGAAATCTACCTCTAATTCGGTCAGTATTCCTGGAAATGAAAATTACATAGAACACGTTATTCCCTCTGTTCCGAATGTTTCAGTCAGCGCCGAATCAGACAAAAAAGTGAGCGGCAAGGCGGATTATAAAGACGAACGCAGCGTTGAAGACCGCATTACGGTTGTTGTTCAGGATATTCATCCTAATGGCAATCTTGTGGTTATCGGGACGCGATCGCGTGATATCAGCGGCGACAAACAAACCATCCAGGTCAGCGGCGTGGTTCGTCCCAGCGATATTTTATATGGCAATACCATTCGCAGCGAACAGGTTGCCGAATTTCAATTGGTTGCCATCAGCGACGGTCCAAGCAAAAACTACAACAATCCCGGATGGCTTGGAAAGTTTCTTGATATTATCTGGCCATTTTAAACAGAGAAAGACAGTGCAATGAGACGACAAAATGCTGTTTTAATTTTGCTTCCGATGTGGATTTGCGGTATTGCAATGGCTGCCCGAATTGGGGACGTTTGCGATATTCTGGGTGTTCGCGGCAATTCGCTCATGGGGCAGGGGCTGGTTGTCGGTCTCAATGGTACTGGTGATTCATCGATTCCCAGCGCCCAGCTTCTGACCAGTCTGTTGCGTCGGGAGGCTGATACGACATTTTCACCGGAACTGCTCAAGTCCGGCAGTATCGCTTTGGTTACGATTACCGCCGAACTGGGTCCCTGGGATCGCGAAGGTTCGCAGATTGATATCAATATCTCCACGCTGGGGGATTGCAAAAGCCTTCAGGGCGGAATGCTGCTGGCGGCGGAACTGAAAGGGTTGGATGGCACTGTTTATGCGGTTGCCCGTGTGGGCGCGATTTCCACCGATGCATGGACGGTCGAAGGCAAGACTGGAAGCAAAGTGTCGAAAAACCATCCGACGGTAGGACGCATTCCCGGCGGGGCAATTATTGAGCGGTCGGAGTTGTCGGAATTGGTGCAGACGATCAGTGAAAAAAGGTGTGTTACGCTGACCCTCCGCCAGGCAAATATTACGACTGCCGAGCGTATTCGTAAAGCAATTCATGATTTGTACCCTAATTCTGTAGTTGCCGAAGATCCCGGCGCGGTTAAAATATTTATTCCCAATTCGGTCGGCGCCGGAGAAGAAATTGCGTTTCTGGATAAAATTGTACAAATAGACGTTGCGGTGGATGTTCCGGCGATTGTTGTTATCAACGAGCGAACCGGAACCATTGTCATCGGCGGCAATGTAACGATTATGGAAACCGCCGTCGCTCAAGGCGGGCTGGTGGTCAAGGTAAAAGAACAAAAAATCGTTTCTCAGCCGAATACGCCGTTTACGGAAGGCGCAACCACGGCAACGGTGGATGATACGGCGCTGTCCGTCGGCGATAAGGAGGGCATTCTGATTCCGATACCTCAAACGGTTACGGTGGATCAATTGGCTCGTGCGTTGAATTCCATCGGGGCATCGCCGCGGGATTTAATCGCCATATTTGACGCCCTGAAAAAAGCCGGTGCATTGCAGGCAAAACTGGAAATGATGTAATGAGTAATAAAACTGCAGCAATTCTGTTGGGAAATGGATAATATTTATGGAACTATCTGAAACAACTCAACTTGCCAAATCCTTGCCTGTGCCGCAATTTGTTCCCGGCGGAGAAGCCAAAGCCATATCGCAATCGGATCGGGATTCCCGGAAGTTAGAAGACGTATCCAAAAAGTTTGAAGGCCTTCTGTTGCACCAGATGTTTAAGCAGGCCCAGCAGACGACCGATCAGATCAGCGACGACAATGGCGAGGATGAAGAGTCGTCCAAAGATGCCGGTACGGAACAATACCAAAGTCTTTTTTGGACGGAGATGGCCGATGTCGTCAGCGAACAGGGCGGCCTGGGTCTTTGGAAAACGATGTATCGGCAATTTCAGGATCGGGCATCTGAATTAAATGTGCCGTCTGGGAAACTGGACGAGAATCTATGAGTGTAGACGACCGACAACTGGAGTTGCGTGTACGCGAATTGTTTGACTTCCTTGATCAGAGCATCGGTTCTGTCCAGGAAATGCTGAGCATGCTGAATGTATTTCGTGCAGCTCTGATTCGTCGCGATGAATCGACCATGCGGCAGATGCAGGATAATTTGCCGACAATCGCCGCACAGCGGCAGCAAACGGACAGCCATCTTGAGCGATTAACGTCAGAGTTTGCTCATTTGCTGCAATGTCCGGTCGATCAGGTTAGCCTGACGCGGATTGCATTGTCTTTACCGCTATCGCAGCGGTTACAGGTTCAGGAAAAACAGCAAATGCTTCAGTCTTTGGTTAACCGACTGCATGTTGAGCATCGCGGTACCGAACTGCTGCTGCGTGAATGCGAGCGGCTCAACCGGTTGTTGCTGGATGGGATGATCGGTAAACGCAATCAAACGCTGACCTACACTCCCCACGGGCAGAGCCGTCGGGAGATGCATCGGTCGATAGTCAGTATGAGAATGTAGGAACAGATATGGCCGGATATGAAATAGGAATCAGCGGAATCAGGACTGCACAGCGATCGCTGGATATCATTGGCAATAATATCGCCAATGCCGCTACCGAGGGCTATCATAGGCAGGATATCGATCTGCGGGCAGCTAGCGAATCTTACAGCGGCGGTCACATGATTGGTCAGGGTGTCGATTTTGTCGGCGTTATTCGTCGTGTCAATTCGATTATTGAAGATCAGCTTTTAGGTCAGGATGCGTCGATGTCGTCTCTGTCGCGGCAGATGGAGTCGCTTCGTAGTATTGAAAGCGCGCTGGCCGAACTTTCAACGCCGGGCATCAGTACTTCGCTGGATAATTTTTATAACGCATTTGCGGATTTATCGCTTCGTCCCAATGATGTAACACTGCAAAGCGCTGTTGTTTCCGCCGCCCAGACCTTGACGAATCAATTTCGCAGTGTTGCGTCGGTGGTTACGGATTTACAGGATATGACCTATTCCGAGGCACAGTCGACAGTAGAAAAAATTAATGTATTAACCCGTCAAATTGCCGAGATGAACGGGATTATTTACGATCAGCAGGTGCGGGGGCTTGACAGCAGCAACACCATGGATCAGCGCAATAAGCTGGTCATTGAACTTAATCGTTTGGCAGGCGTCAAAGTTACCGAGAGAGAATATGGACAAATAGATGTTGTTTTGTCTGGAATTCCGGTCGTAGCCAGCGGTTTTGCAACTGAGCTGCAGGCCGATTTGCAGACCGATGGAGACGTAAGTACTCTGATTCTTTCGGTAGCTGGAAGCGAGCAGATTCAGGGGCAGGCCGAAGGGGGCGTTCTTGGAGGCTTGTTTGTCCTGAAAAATACGGTTCTCCATGGAATTATGGACAAAATGGATGCGCTGGCTTTAGCGGTTGCTTCCGAAACCAACAAAGTACATGTACAGGGTGTAGGTGCAGATGGATCGTTTACCAACCAGACCGGCTGGACCATGGCGCAGGAAAACGTATCGGATTTTGTGCCGCCGGTTGTCCCGGGGACGATTTATGTGCGTGTTACCGCTCCTGACGGCAGCGTCTCGCGTCATGCGATTACCGTGAATGCGTCCAGCACATTGCAGTCTGTTGCAGACGACTTAGCCTTGATTCCAGGGTTGGAGAATAGTACGGGCTTAAATAATGGCAGGCTTCAGATTGTCGCCAACAGCGGCTATGCGTTTGATTTTCTGCCCGGCGTTTTGGCCGAACCGTCGTCTTATACGCCAAATCCACTGGCCGGCGCTGGCGTGAATGCCGATCAGGCTCCACCCATCATCCGTATCAGCGGGTTATATACCAGTTCGACTAATCAGGATTACACGTGTACCGTGCAGACAACCCCCCCCTCTGGGACCAATGCAGTCGGTACCGGCGTTATGAATTTGATTGTTCGGGATGGTTCTGGCGTGCAGGTTGCGTCAGTCAATATTGGGCAGGGGTATGAGGCGGGTACGGAAATCAACCTTGATAACGGCATCAAAGTTTCTTTGGGAGCCAATGGTATTAGTCCAGGTTATCTCAACGATGACGAAGTATTTACCATCAGCGCCTTGAATAACTCCGATACCTCGGGATTCCTGGCTTCGGTTGGCATCAATTGTTTTTTCTCCGGCAATGATGCCATGTCGCTTGCGCTCAACAGCGACATCGTTCAGTCCTCTCGAAATATTGCGGTTAGAGGACAGAGCGGTAATTCTAATGCCGCAGCGATTGCCGGTCTCGGACAGGTCAAACTGGACGATTTGGGCGGGCTGACGACTAAGGATTATTATCGCAATATGACGGTGGACGTGGGCAATCAGATTTCGTTTACGCAGCTTCAGTATGACAATTCCAATGGTATCTATCGCAGTCTGGAAAAGCAGCGCGACGAGGTTAGTGGCGTTGATATCAACGATCAGGCGATGCAGATGATGATTTATGAACGGATGTTTCAGGCGATGTCGAAATATTTGAATACGATTTCGAGTTCTCTTGAAACGATGATGAAAATTGTTTCGTAAGATAGCGAGGATGTGAATGAGTTATTCATTGGACGCAATTTACAAGAGTGCAAGCTGGGCTATCGGTCAGCATTCGGCCCAACTGGCGCTGCTGCAGGAAAAGGCAGGTACCGGGCAGGACGTCAATCGCATTTCCGACGACCCTGGCGTTTCCAATCAGATTCTCGGACTGTCCAGCGACAGCAGAACGAAAACGCAGTACATTAAAAATTTGGACGAGGTAACCAGCGTTCTGGATTTAACTTCTTCCGTCCTGCAGAGTATGAGTACTCAGGTTGCTCGGGCCAGAGCGTCGTTAACGTCTATTATGGCCGGTTCTACCGGCGGCGAAATGCGCGAAACGCAGGCGGCAGACTTGAATAATACGATCGAACAGCTTGTCTCCCTGGCCAATACCCAGCGGCTGGGGCAAAGCCTTTTTGCCGGCACCGATGCCGACCAGGTTCCCTATCGTGTCGAACGCGACGTTGACGGTAATATCATGCGGGTTATCTATCAGGGCAGTCAGGAAGAAATGAAAGTCGAGATTGCCAATGGCGTCGAAATGTCGTCGGTGATTGTTGGAGATAATTTGTTTTCTCCTGATGATCGCAGGGCGCCTGTCTTTCATGGAGATACTGGGGTTGCCGGCGGCGCTGGCACCAATACCGTTCGCGGCGATGTCTTTCTGCAGGTTCAGGGCAGCGCCGGAAACTGGCAGTTGTCCATCGATGGCGGCGAAAACTGGGTCGATTCGGATGGAACGGAAAACAATTTGGCGGTAGTCAATTCGGAAACCGGAGAAGTATTGTATGTGGATGCGACCAGAATAACACAGGCCGGAACCGAGCCGATTCGAATCTCGGGCACGTATGATATTTTTAACAGCCTGATTTGCGCCAGGGATTTACTGAGAAATACAAACAATATTACCGAGGGGCAGATTCTGGATATGATGAATAGCAGCATTGATGAAATGCAAATTGTAGATCAAAAGCTGACGCGGGCGTTTCCGATTGTCGGCGGTCGGCTGCAAACCTTAACCGCTCTGCGCGACACGATGGAAGAGATGCGGAGCAGCACTGATCAGGATATCAGCCGGATGCAGGACGCTGATATTACGCAGGTCGCCATCGACCTGGCCCGTTATGAGGTTTTGTATCAGATGTCGCTGAGCGTCTCATCTAAGCTATTCTCAATGTCGTTTCTGGACTTCATGAAATAATACGTTTGAGCCTCAATAATGCCGTTGCCATTATCGATTAGTTATGTTTCCCCGTTTGTCCGTCAGGCTGGCAAGCTCGCCGCCGAAAGTCGCACCGAAGAGACGCTCGATCTCATTGGGCAATCGTTGAAAGAAAAGCCCGCATCCGGGACAGTTTGGAGCGACGCCGGGATCCTCTTCTTTATGATGAACCGCTTTGCTGAAGCGCTCAGTCATTTTGAACGTGCGATGCAGTGTCCCGATTGCCCCAAAGAGGTCTGGAGCAACCTGGCCCGAACGTATCTGGCGATGAATCGGCCGGAATCGGCGGTACAGCTGATTGAGCCGCTGGCTGCCGAGGGTTTACTGGATGAGTCCCTGATTGAAGCGATAGTCTCACAATGGAATCAACAGCAGGATTGGGCAGCGTCAATGGACGCCGTATGCCGGGGGAAAAGATGCCTGCCGGAGAGCGAGCGGCTGACGCAGCTTCAGGAACAGATTCGCGGTCGCCGCGCAAAAATAGCATTTTTTTGCGGCGGCGATGGAATGACATTTCTCGGCGATATTCTTGATTTTTCCCGTCAGCGTTATCAGGTACGTGTTTTTGATGGCTCCGATACGCGGCAGATGGCCGAGCTGATGCAATGGAGCGATATTTCCTGGTTTGAATGGTGTACTAATCTGGCTCAATTGGGGTCGCGGCTGCCCAAAGTTTGCCGCAATATCGTCCGCCTGCATCGCTACGAGGCGTATACCCCGTTTGTCAGCGAAATCCAGTGGGGTCACATTGACCTGCTGATTACCGTCGGCAATAGTTTTGTGATTGAAGCCCTTCAAAAACAAGTCCCCGACATCCGTCAAAAAGTGGCCATCGCGACAATCCCCAACGGTGTCAACTGCGACCGCATTCGCTACACACCGCGAACGACGGGCAAAAATATCGCATGGATCGCATCTTTGCGTCTGGTCAAAAACCCGATGATGCTCTTGCAATGTATGGCGCGTCTGCATCATTACGACCCCGAATACAAGCTCTGTATCGCCGGCGACCGAAACGATACACTGCTCGATCAGTATATGACCTATCAGATTGATCAGCTCGGCCTGCGCGATGTGATTGTTTTTGATGGCTGGCAAAAAGACATCCCTGCCTGGCTGGCTGACAAGCATTATCTGCTGGTTACCAGTGTTATCGAAAGTCAGGGTATGGGCTGTCTCGAAGCGATGGCTGCCGGTATTCGTCCGGTCATTCACAATTTTCCAGGTTCGCGAGAAACCTTTGGCGACACTTTTTTATTTAACACTCCCGAAGATTTTTGCAGTCACATCCTCGACGGTGAATATGAGTCCGAACAGTATCGTGATTTTGTCGAGCGGCGCTATGCGATGACGAACCAGCTTCGCAAAATCAACGAAATCTTTGCGTCGATGGAAACCCGCGTCGTGAAGCCTGCGACAGTACAAGCCTATTGAGGTGGAAATGAAAACAATCAAAAATCAACCTCGTGTTGCAATAATAACCGGCGCGGGGCAGGGTATTGGATTGTGCATCGCGCATCAATTTATCAATGGCGGCATAAAAGTTGTAGTTGCCGAAAAAAATGCAAAAATTGGTATCAAGGCAAAGAAGGCCCTTGGCGACAATGCCATTTTTAACCAAACGGATGTTTCAAGCGAATCATCGATAAAGCGTATGGTCGCCGCGGCTGTCAAGGTATTTGGCAGAATCGATTACTTGATTAACAATGCTGCAATAAGCAAAAATGCCCCCATTGAAAAACTCTCATTTGTCGATTGGAAACAGGTCATCGATGTCAATCTCTCCGCCGCATTTCTCTGTGCAAAACACTGCGCCCGGTCTCTGCGCAAAACCGAAGGTGTAATTGTCAACATTGCCTCCACCCGTGCGCTGATGTCCGAGGCGAATACCGAAGCTTATTCCGCGTCCAAAGCAGGCCTTGTGGGACTAACCCACGCACTGGCTATGAGTCTTGGCCCCCAAATTCGTGTCAATTGCATTAGTCCTGGCTGGATTGATACGCGTGACTATACGGACAGCCAGCATTTTCTGCCGCTTACCGAAGCCGACCGCGCCCAACATCCGGCTGGCAGGGTTGGCCATCCTGAAGACGTTGCGGCGATGGTCTTGCATCTGTGCTCAGCCGCAAGTGGATTTATCACAGGCCAAAACTTCATCATTGACGGCGGAATGACAAAAAAAATGATTTACGTGTAGGCTTCAGTGAACTGGCGGGTTAGTATACAATACGGTTGGAAATTCGGTGGAATCTATGGCTATGGCGTTAACTTATAGGACTGTGAGGGTTACACGCGTTAAAAACAATTACGAATACACGATCCCTTGGATATAGTGATATTCAATTTGTTTTCTATTTTATGAAATACGAAAGGAGTTTTTACATGAAAGCAAAAGGCTTGTGGGTTGTCATTATTATGGTTGTGGTTGTCGGTACGGGTTTTGTCAGTGGAAGTCAACCTTCGAAAAAAGACGCTTTCGCGCCTACCCCGCCCATGGGGTGGAATGCGTGGAACGTTTTTGGGCCAAATATCGACCAGGAAAAGATACTGGGCATCGCTGATGCGATGGCGGCCAACGGTATGAAAGATGCTGGCTATCAATATGTGGTCATTGATGATGCCTGGGAACAGGGGCGGGTCAAGGGCTTCGATTTCCAAAAAGTCGATGAAATCCCCGGTCGGGATGCAAACGGCGTGATTCTGGTCGATACCAAAAAATTCCCGCAGGGTTTGAAATTCGTCTCCGATTATATTCATGAAAAAGGGTTAAAGTTTGGTATCTATACCGGTCCCGGCATCGCGACCTGTCAAAGTTGCACGGCAAGCGGCGGCTACGAGCAAAGCGATATCAACTCGTTTGTAGGGTGGGGCGTGGATTATATCAAACTGGACTGGTGTGTTTGCTCCAAAAGCGCCTCGGAGGTACTGCCTCTGTGGCGTAAACTTCTGGATGAATGCGGTCGCCCCATTGTGTTGAGCGTTAACGCCGGCGCAGATCATGAACACCTTAAGGGGGTTGCCAACTTATGGCGTACGACCTCGGATATCCTGCCCCACTGGACCTGGAAAAAAGGCGAGTTTCGTTTAATGATGTCGGTGCTTGATATCATTGATTCGCAAGTGGGTCTGGATAAATTTCACGGTCCGGGACACTGGTGTGATGCGGATATGCTGCAGGTGGGCAATGGTGATCTGACCGAGGAGGAAAATCGCGCGCATTTCAGCATGTGGTGCCTGCTGGGGGCACCCTTGATGGCCGGCAATGACTTACGAAGCATGTCAGAATCTACCCGGTTGATTTTGACCAATCGCGAGGCGATTGCGGTAGATCAGGATCCGGCGGGCCGGATGGGTCAGCGTGTGCGGATTATCAAGCCGGGAGTAGAAATTTGGGCTAAACGCCTGCAGTCTTATGCGGCTCAGGCCGTGGTTCTTTTGAACCGCACCGAACAGGCTGAGGATATGACAGTGGACCTGATTGATCTGGGTATCAAGGGAGAGGTTTTTGTGCGGAATTTGTGGCAGCACAAGGATATGGGACTATTCAGCAAATCGTTCTCGGCCAAGGTGGCCCCGCATGCGTGCGTCATGATTAAAATGCAGGCGTATGAGGTTCTGGGCGATTACCTCGAACCGCAGGATGTCACCGGCGTCAACGAAGGCGTTTGCCAGGTCGAGGCCGAAGAGGTCTGTGTTGAAGGCGGCCTGCTGGATGATAAAAACGCAGGGTTTACCGGTACAGGCTACGCTATGGGACAAAAGCACGACTGGCTTCCATTTCACATCAAGTGGGTGGTTTTCAGCCGCCAGGACCGCCCCTGCAAACTCGAGTTTCGCTACGCCAATGGCGGCAGCAAGGAATTACCCTACAGAGTATCCATCTACAGCGTAGGAGAAAATAAATTTACCTGCCCGCCCACCGGAAGCTGGGATACCTGGAAAACGGTAACCGTCGAGATGGCCCTCAAGCAGGGCTATAACCACATCGACCTTGGGGCTGCTAAACCGGAGTTTAACGATGTGGCGATCGATTACTTGAAGATCACTGCTATCAAACCCTAAGGAAAAGGACAATTTAATTCCAAAAAGCAATAAGCGTTCCGAATAGAGGCGTCCAACCGTGGTTGAGCCTCGGGCGGCGGCTCTGGCTTAATCCTGGGACCGGGCTTTGAAGTTTTTGTTCGATTTTTCGTGCTCGACTCTTGACTTCTTTTACCGTGTTAGCGTCCATGGGTCTTCGAGCTGGTCGGCGACGAATCGCAAAAACTTTGCCGCATAAAATTCGTCGATAATCTGCCCATC
>CAZVXR010000154.1:0-3151 GCA_964630865.1 uncultured Pirellulales bacterium
CTCCCAAACTCTCATAATAGTGATAAATGCCCAAATACTTATTGACGCGCCCATTTTATGGTGTATTGCATCCACCGTCAACCCATTCTGTCATAAAATACGCTTTTTTCCAAAAAAACACAAACGGTATTTCTCTTCTACTGGTAAATCTTGAAGTTGTTCGGAACCAACCTCGCTGCAGACTCGAACCTGGGCCTAAATACTCTGCATCTTGATTATCATCCAACAAACAAAGATAGGGTTTGACAAAAATATCCGATTTGGGTAAACTTTTTTAATAAATTTGGTTTTTAACATAGTAAAAGACCATAGACGATATTTCATGTACAGGATTGAATGTTATGGCAAGTTTTTTGGATCAAATCATTGATCGCGCATCGAAGCACGTCAAAACCATCGCATTACCCGAGGGTAACGACGAACGAACCATTGAGGCTGCATCGGTTATTGTCAAAAAGAAATTCGCCAATATCATCGTTTTGGGCAACAAAGCCAAAGTCGCTCCCTTATTGGACAAATATAAGTTGGACGCCAAAGCGATCAATCTGATCGACCCTGCCGACGACCCCAGGCGGGAAGAATTCGCCCAATACCTCTATGAATTGCGTAAAAGCAAGGGCATGACTCTTGAACAAGCCCAAAAGCTGGCGTTGGATGAAGTGTATTTTGCGACGGTAATGCTCAAAAAAGGGTTAGCCGACGGGCTGGTTTCCGGCGCTTGCCATTCGACCGCCGACACACTCCGACCCGCCCTCCAAATCATTAAACCGGCTCCGGGCATAAGCACCGTTTCCAGTATGTTTTTTATGTGCTGGCCGGACAAAACCTTGCTATATGCCGACTGCGGCCTGATCGAAGACCCGACAGAAGACCAGATTGTCGACATTGCCGTATCCACCGCAAGAACAGGTATCCAATTCGGCATCGACCCCCGCGTGGCAATCCTCAGTTACTCCACGAAAGGTTCGGCATCCGGACCTAACGCCAAAAAAATGGCCAACGCCTCGGCCAAAGCCAAAGACGCGTTCAAGGCTGCATTTGGCGATAAAATCATCGTCGACGGGGAATTGCAGTTTGACGCCGCATACGTCCCCTCCGTCGCAGCCCAAAAAGCCCCCCAAAGCCCGCTGAAAGGCAATGCCAATACGTTTGTATTTCCGGATTTGGGCGCAGGCAACCTTTGCTACAAATCCACTCAGCGGCTGGCCGGAGCCGAAGCCTACGGTCCCGTGGTGCAGGGACTTGCCAAGCCGGTCAATGACCTGTCACGCGGATGCACTGCAGAGGACATTGTCGCAACTGTTGCAATTACTGCCATTCAGGCCGTCGGATAAACCATGAATTCACAGGGACGGACCATGACCGGCCCATTGCAACAATTTGTCATTCAGGAACATACCACCCCTGCGGGTGTACATTGGGATTTGATGCTGCAAATAAACGACATCCTCTGGACGTGGCGGCTGCCCATTCCTCCAGAGCAACTTTCGTCTGAAGCTGTCATAGCAGAGCGTATCTTTAATCACCCTTTGCGGTTTTTATCGTATGAAGGCCCGGTGCAAGACAAAACCGGATCGGTTCAGATCGCAGACCATGGGAAATATATCCTTGAAAATAAGACCGAAGGCAAATTAGAAATTGACTTTAAGGGTAAATTACTGACAGGCCGCTATACGCTGACCCAACAAAACGGCCATCGCTGGCTGCTTAGCGCCCTGCCGACGGTCTAAGCTATCGACTCAACTGCCTGTCATGAATCCGCTGCAGGGAGATTAATGCGGTAAATGCCCCAATAAGACACATCGCCATATCTTTTTGCGTGTCCCAGACATCTCCCTGAAAAGCCAGATAATCATCCGCCGCCGCCCCTGTAGCTATCGCCACAGACCATTCAAATAATTCAAATGTACTGCTGATAAACATACAGACACACAACACCAGAAAAAACAGCATCGCGCCTCGACTTAATGTGGTCTTGCGCAGCAGGATTTCCCTCGTTATAATCGCCGGAACAAACCCCTGCGCAAAATGCCCCAATCGATCGTAGTTATTGCGTGTCCAGCCAAATACCTCTTTGAGCCAATCAAATAACGGCTCTCTGGCATAAGTATATTTCGCCCCAATCAGCAAAATTACCGCATGGATAAAAATCAGCACATACGCCAGCGTGGTCAATCGAAACCGCCGATACGTCCACAGCAAAATCGGCACGGCAATCGCAACCGGCAGCATTTCCAGAAACCACGTAAACCAGTCAAACGGGCGAACCATCGACCATAAAAAAACGATAAACAGGAAAACCAGCATCCTCTTTTGGCTGTTTGGTACGGTATACTGTCGCTGCATAGTAGTCTCTTTCAACTAAAATTGAACGCAAAATGGTCAAGATATTTTACCCTGTGCATAAAAAACCCCTTTCCCCAAAACTGGGTTGAAGAGGCAGACGAAACAAAACTGAACGATGGAGTCCATTTTAAAAGGCAGTGGCTTAAAACCTCCTGATATAATCAGGTGATTATAGGCGTTGGACTCAAACACCAATATTCCCCTTTAAGGGGTGTTTAATAGGGCGCTATTTTATGAGACAGAAAGAATGATTTCAATAACTTTTTTGGTTCCGGCTATGCCGGGTTAGGGTTTTACTGAAGAGCAGCTTTACTCAACAGCCAGCTATCAGACAGGCGACCTGCAACCATAGCAAGATTAATTCAATAGCCTAAAGGACGTAAGATGGAAAATAGTCACGACTACCGTTTTCAGGCCTTTCGGTTAAACCATCCTTAGTCCCCGCGGATGATCGCTGTAACTTTTTTATGCCATGCGACATCCTGCCAGAGGCGGGGAAACTGCGGATGAGTAAAGTTGCTGCTGCAATTGAATCGATAGCCGAGTTCCGCCCCCCGCCGGGCACAGAATTCACCGGCTTCTTTGATTATGTCCCAATTGAGTGAGGGGTGATCAAGCCAGTTGATAAGACCCCACCCTTCGGTATTGCCGTAGGGGACATTGAATTGACGTCCCAATGCGGCAACCCGCGTCATCTGATCATCCATCCACACATTGAGAACTGCCCGATTAGCGAGCCAGTTTTGCGTCAGGTTCTTCTGGGTAGGCTCAAGTTCGTTATCATTCCGGGTACCTCCCACTCCGG
>CAZVXR010000155.1:0-14730 GCA_964630865.1 uncultured Pirellulales bacterium
ATTTTTATCAAAACACCATTGCACAATCCCTTGTTTCTTAAAATCCAGGCTTTTCAAAAAGAGTTCGCCTTGCCATGATTTAGCGGAAGGATTAAAATCATTGATGGTGTTGACAAAATCAACAGCAAGCCATTTTCCCAAGACCTTTTCATCTGATCCAAACTCTACCGTCTTAACAGGATTCGCTTGCGGCGGGAGCTTTTTGACAAATAGATATATTCCGACAACAAGTAATGCGATGACAAAAATCCCGGCCAGCAGCGAAGACCAATTCGGTCGGGTTCGATGAGCATGTCGAATGTCATCACACAGCAAAACCGCATAATCTGCCGGAGGCCCCATTTCTGTAATAATCTGCTGAAAAGCCTCCCACGTCCTTTTGCCCGGCAACAACTCGGCATATTTGCTTTCCAGATGCGCTTCAACGTTATTCAGAATTTCAGAACGTCGCGGATGGTCAAGTGATGCAAGCGACTGCTGAATAAGCTGAAGATAGTTATTTTTAACATCATTCCATTGCGATTGTTCCGTACTCATTCGAAATCTCCCTTTTTGACATGAGAAATACTACTGATCATCTGATCCCAATGCAAGTTCATCTGGCTAAGAATCTCCCCCCCTGCCGCCGTCAGCTTGAAATACTTCCTTGGCGGGCCGTCATTGCTGGATTCGGTATAGCTTTCAATAAGCAAATCCTGCTCCAATCGCGCAAGAATAGGGTAAACATTACCCTCTCGCATTTTAAGCCCCTGAATTTTTTTGAGCAGCCGCACCATCTCATACCCATGGTACGGACCATGAGACAAGAGATTCATAATAACGATATCCAACATCCCTTTTCTTAGCTGTGTTTGCCAATTATCGATAAACATAGTCGTCATATCCCATTGCAGTATAATGTATAACAGTATATCGAAATTGTCAACCCTCATTTTGGCGAAAAACAGAATTATCGTACAAAAGAAAAAAAGGCAGACCACAAGAAAAACGAAACGAAATATATCCACATAGCTTACCTTCTCCCAAAATACTGCGTATAGGCATCAACACTGACGTCCAAGTTCGTGGAATAATGGGATTTCCCTTGCCGAATTGTCGTTTTCACGATATAGTTTTAGTCATAAACAATAGCTTATTAAGGACCATAGAATGTTAAACAACCCTGTTCGAGTTGGACTTATTGGTTTTGGAACCGTTGGCAGCGGCGTTGCCCGGCTGTTGCTGGAAGAATCCGACGCGATTTATCAGCGTACCGGCGTGCGGCTGGAACTGGCCTGCGTGGTGGATAAAGACACCAAAACCACCCGTAAAATCAATCTTCCCAAAGGCTTGCTGACCGACGACTTCGGCAAACTTATCAACGACCCAACCATCCAAATCGGTGTCGAACTGGTCGGCGGCACTCAGTTTGCCAAGCAGGTCGAAGAACAGATGCTTCTGGCCGGCAAACACGTCGTTACCGCCAACAAAGCCCTTTTGGCTGAACACGGAGCCTCCTTATTTAATCTGGCCCAAAAACAGCAAAAGTGCATCGCTTTTGAAGCCAGTTGTGCCGGCGGCATTCCGATTATCTCCGCATTGCGAACCGGTCTTGCGGCCAATCGTATCACCGCTCTGTACGGCATCCTGAATGGAACCTGCAATTACATTCTGACGAATATGACTCAAAAAGGTCTGGATTTCCCGACCGCCCTGAAACAGGCTCAGGAAAAAGGCTATGCCGAAGCCGATCCGACACTGGATATTAACGGTACAGATACTGCACATAAACTGGCGATTTTGGCAAGCCTGGCATTTGGCTCTCAGTTTACAACCAAAGACATCCAGATTGAAGGCATCCAGTCAATTCAGATTGAAGATATCCGAAACGCTCAGGAAATGGGCTATGTGTTGAAACTGCTGGCTATCGGCCAACTGAATGACCAAAACGCCGTCTCACTGCGGATTCACCCGTCCCTGATTCACGAAGATACCCCGCTGGCTCGTGTTGGCGGAGCATTTAACACCCTCAGTGTCTTCGGCAGCGCGGTAGGCAATACGATGTATTTTGGACGTGGAGCAGGAATGATGGCAACGGCCAGCGCCGTCGTCGCCGACATTATCGAAATCGCACTGGGCAACAGCCAGCCGTTATTTAATTCGATGCCGATGCTGCAACATAAAAACAAACCCAAACTGCAAAGCTCCGATGAGATTATCAGCCGATATTATCTGCGGCTGATGGCACAAGATGCCCCCGGCGTAACGGCAAAATACGCACAGGTTCTCGGTAACCACAGCATCAGCATCAGCGGAGCAATTCAGCATGAATGGCGGGGTCCAAATAATACCGTGCCGATAATCGTTACGACCCATGCAACCTGCCAGAAAAATATGGACACGGCAATCAAAGAATTGTCGCAGTTGGACGTGATCGCACCTAATCCCGTGTGCATACGAATTGTAGAAATTCCGGAGGACAAGGATTGAACCCGAAATATGTCATTATCGTTCCTGATGGCGCCGCCGACAATCCGCAGGATGTTTTTGGCGGCAAAACCGTCCTTGAAGCGGCCGAAACGCCCAATATGGACAAAATCGCCATAGAGGGCAGACAGGGTACCGTACAAACTGTTCCGGAGGGAATGCAGCCGGGCAGCGATGTAGCGATGATGAGCCTGTTAGGATACGACGCGAAGAAAAACTACACCGGTCGCGCCCCAATTGAGGCGGCGGCCATGGACATTCCGCTCAAAGACGGCGATTGGGTTTTTCGCTGCAATCTGGTAACGACTGCCGATGGACTGATGGCCGACCACAGCGCTGGACATATCTCCACCAAAGAGGCCACGGAACTTATTCGCGAATTCGGGACGATGGTTAGTGACCCGAACATCACCTTTTATCCCGGCATTGGATACCGACACCTGTGCGTCATCAAGGGGTCTGATTTTTCCAAAATTGAAACCTTTCCACCCCATGATTATATCGGAGAAAAGGTAACCCAAATCCTGCCTCAAGGCAAACAGGCCAAACTGCCCAAAGAGTTGATTGCAAAGTCGGTTCAATTTTTTGAAAATCACCCGATTAACCGCATACGCAAAGACCTCAAAGAAAATCCCGTATCCAGCATCTGGTTGTGGGGACAGGGTCAGAGAGCATTTTTAGAACGGTTCAGCAAAGTCTATGGCAAAACCGGCGCCGCGATTACCGCCGTCGATTTGGTGCGCGGACTGGCTAAGCTGATCGGATTTGACTTGATTGCCGTTCCTGGCGCAACGGGATACTTAGATACCAATTACGCCGGAAAAGGTCTGGCGGCAATGGAAGCGTTAAAAAAGTATGACGTCGTTTTTGTGCATATTGAAGCTCCGGACGAAGCCGGACACAATGGCAGTCCGCTTCAGAAGAAAAAGGCCATCGAAATGATTGACAAACATATCGTCGGCCCCGTTTACGAAGCTCTTAAGCAGTACCCCGCCTGGCGTATTCTTGTGATGCCGGATCATCCGACACCGTGTGAAAGCCGGTGTCATTGTGATGAACCGGTTCCATTCGCGATGGCCGGCGACGGCATCAAGGGCATGCTGCATAAACCTTTTTCCGAGCCCAACAGCTTCGCATCCGGATTTCGAATCGAACGCGGCTCTGATTTGATGGAGTATTTTCTCAAACTATAAATAGGGCATTGGAAAGAATGCGGTCTATGAAAAACAGAGGTCTACGGCCAAAAACGTTAGTTCTCACGACGATTATTGCGTTCGTTTTGTCATTGACCGCCCTGTGTCCTGCCGATACGTTCAAACATAAAACCAGTGAAAAGACCTATCAAGGCTATGCCGAACAAGACCCCAATAACGGCAAGACCGCCGTCTATACCACCGAGTCCGGAAAACTGCTGCTGAACCTTTCCGAATATGAAATCATACCGAATGACCAGGGTCGCAATCGATTTGTTTCTGTACTGTCCTTAGACAGCGCCATCGAATATGAAATCGTAACTGCCGCGTTTGAAAAGGCGATGGTCGAGGAATCCAACAAAGGGCCGCTGTTTATCGCCATTGAAATCGATTGTCCGGGCGGACGGGTGGACCTGGCTACGCGGATGTGTTCGGCGATTACAAAAATGCATAATTGCCAATCCGTCGCTTTCATTAAAGGCGGACCGGAGGGCGGAGCCTATTCCGGGGCTGCCGCAGTGGCACTGGCCTGCAATAAAATCTACATGTCCGGCGCCACCGTCATTGGCGCCGCCACCGTTATTGACGGACGGGGCTATGACCTTGAAAAAACACGCGGCGTCAATCTCAGCGAAAAAATACGTTCCGCCTGGCGTAATTATATGGCGTCGCTGGCGGAACAAAACCACCGCCCTGTCGCCTTTGCGCGAGCGATGGAAAATAAAGACATCGAAATACTGGAAGTTCGACGTGACGGTAAAACACACTATATCGAAAGCGGCGAAAAAAAATCAACAGACTCCGTGGTTCGAGTCCGCAAACCCAAAGGCCAAATAGTCACTCTGCCGGCGGGCGAAGCCGTCGAATACGGAGTTGCCGACAAGGTCGTATCCAGTTTACAGGACGTTCTGGCAGACCGTAATGCCACGGACGCCAACGTCATTCGACCCAACCAGATGACGCTGGCTAAAGAGGAGTTCGACAAAGTTAACCGGAAATTCGAGAAATTAAAAAACTCTTTAGATACCAAATTCCATACACTCTCGGCAAAGAGTCGAAATGGAGGCATAACCATCAACGATGCAAAAAAGGCGTTCAAGGGCATCATTCAAGAGATGAAATATCTAATTAGGCTCAAAAAGACGTACCCCGATGTTCCCTGTGAAGAAGAGGATCTGCAGGATACTATCAATGCGATTCAGGCCGAGTATGAAAGTTTATAGATAAACTAACAGAAAAACTGTGGGATATAAAATTCAGTTTTCACTTTTTTTGAACCAAACTGAATAAATTGATAACTATATAATTGAGAGGCAATTAGCGTTTTGTATAGGAGAAAAAAAAGATGACACGGAAAAGTCGTATCGCGTTAGCTCTGGGGTTTTTTCTGGCCGCAGGGGTTTCAGTTCAGGCGGACACATTCAAAAATAAGGCGACTGGCGAGGTCTTTTATGGATTTCGCACGACCAAGGTTTCAGGGGCAAAAACTTTGGTCTATAATGACGCCGATAAAAAGCTATCCCCTATCGACTTAGGTGAATATGAAGTCGTTATGGACGAAAAAGGCCGCCGCAATAGTGTCGTCCAGATAGCCATTACCGACCCGGAAATACTGCTTTCTACCAACATCGCCCAAACCATTTCTGAGGCTATTGTCAAGGCCGCAAACACAGGACCGCGGTTTGTGCTGCTCAAGATAGACAATCCCGGCGGGCGTGGCGAAAATATGAAAGAAATCTGTTCAACCATTATCAAAACTAACACGTGTCCGATTGTCGCTTACATCTCGGGCGGAACGTACGGCGGAGCCCACTCCGCGGCGGCGGGAATCGCGATTGCCTGCGACAAAATTTATGTTTCGCCAACCGCTTCGATGTCCGCCGTGGGGCCTTTTGTTGTTGACTCCAGCGGACAAAGCGATGCGGGTTTTGTCAAAACCTATAGCCCCGACTCACTGGCTTCTTACAGCATATATTTGTCCACTCTGGCCGAAGCAAAACATCGCTCGGGAATGCTGGCCAAGGCCTTTTTAGATAAAAAACTCAGCCTTGTTGAGGTTACCGACACCGATGGCAAGACTTCCATTGTTGAGAAAAGTCTTCGTCAGCCAACGCAAACCGTGGTCAAAACCCTCTGCGAAGGCTCCCAGGCAGAATCTCAGACTTCACAAGAGAGCAATGAAGCCATTTCACCCGAAACGGCCGCCTCGACAATCCATGGTAAAGTGTTAAATCTATCTTCTTCCGAGACGCTTCGGCTCAAACTTGTCGACGCTATGGCTGATACCATTCAGGCTGTCATGGCCGATATGGGCGTTGCAGATGCTTCAATTGCCAATGCTCCGGGAATTGACAGCATGGTCAAAAAATTTGTCGCAGCTAAACGCAATGTGGGACAAAGTTTAGTCCGAATCAACTTTCTTGAAAATCGCGCAGCGACACTGGAGGATCAAATCAACACTCTCGAACAACAACTTCGCACCAACCCCGTAACGCGTTCCAATACCCGTGAAGAAGTCATTCCGTCCCGCCGTCAGAGGCGAACAACCACTTCATCGAATGATTATAATTACTATTATGGCCAACAATACGGTACTGGGATTGCTCCTTCTGTTGTAGAACAGTCGCAGACGCCTATTGAAAACAGTTACACTTCATCCAGCGGCAGTTCTCCCACGACATCGGGGCAGCGGTCCAATTCTCGCAGAAATGTGCGTGCATCTCAGTCGGAAACGATCGTTGCAAATGAGGCTCCGGCAGCAGCAACCCAGACCAAACAAGAGCTCTATTCTGTATTAAATGAGCTGGTTGGCGAGTACCAAAGAACGATTGCCGTTGCCAAACGCTGGGGGGGCGTACTGCCTCCGGAATTGTCAGTGCAGTCCCTGCAAAATAATATGGATTCCGCCGTGGCACTGGCAAACAGCCTTAATTATAGATAGGCATGATCCTTTTTTGTCAACCATATATTTTGTGGATAAATACCTTCAAAAACACAATGGATTGTTCTTGACTGCGCTAAAGTAAGGGTCTATTCTGTCTCTTGCAAAAAATGCCTTTCACTATTCAAAGAAAACATGCTGTTGCTTTGTATATTGGGAATCGGAGAGAATGATTGTATTATTTAAAACAATTAAAAACGGGCAAATTAAAACACTTTTGACCTGTTTTGGGGTGGTGTTATGAGGACATCTTATTTTATCATTTTAGCTGTTTTCGCGTCGATGGTCTGTTCCTGCGGCACCCCCAAGCAGAAACAGGAGCCTGTGGACGAGAAAATCAGTTTAGATACCACGATTGAACAGTTGGCCCAATTTACCCCCCTTTCACCGATAGCCGTACATGGATTTGGTATGGTTGCAGGACTCTGGGGCACGGGTTCCTCGGAATGTCCCTCAGACCTTCGTCCCGTCCTCGAAAAATATATCCAGCAGCAAATGCCCAATTCGACCCCGAACAGTGTTCGTGATTTTATTGAAAGCCCAGATACTGCCATTGTGGAGATTGTCGGCCAAATCCCTCCCCTATCCATGATTGGCGACCGGTTCGACATCAAAGTTGCCCCGCTGGCCAAAACCCAGACGACATCTCTTGAGTCAGGACGTTTGTTCACCACAGATTTGGTGGAATTCAGCCGCTTGGTATCATTCGACCAGTATTCCAAAAAAATCGGGTCTGTTTTAGGGCCTATTTTCACCATACATGACCCCAATTCAGGGGCTCAAACCTATTACGTTTTAGGTGGGGGCGTCTCCGGAATCAATTTATCGATCACCTTGATCCTCAATCAGCCGAATTACTATGCGGCAGCGGCCATTCGAAACCGAATCAATGAGCGTTTCGGGACCAACATCGTCAACGCCGTCAGTCGCCGTGAGATACAGGTTGTCATTCCCGAGCGATACCGCAACGAAAGACTGCGTTTTCTGTCTCTGGTTCGCACGCTGTATCTTTCCGAGGACGATACGCTCAGAGCCAACCGCATCAAGGAATTGTGCCAATTGCTTTCCGACCCGCAGAAATCTTCCGATGCTGAATTCGCCCTCGAAGCGATCGGCAGACCTGCCCTGCCGGCCTTGCTTGAATTGATCGATTCAAAAACTCTCGAAGCGGTGCGTTTTCGAGCGGGACGCTGTATGCTCAATATCGGCGACAACCGCTCGGTGCTAACGCTCGGTGAAATCGCCAGAAATACACAATCACAATTCCGAATCGACGCGATCAATGCCTTTTCCACAGCCAAGCTAAAGGATGTTGAGCCCATTTTAGCGCAACTGCTCGAGGATTCGCAAATGGAAGTTCGGATCGCCGCGTATGAACGGCTGGTGGGATTTAACAGTATTCTGATTAGTCGAATCCCGATTGGTTCAGACTTTTTCGTCGACCTGGTTCATTCCAAGACAAATAAAATTATTTATGCCTATCGCAAGGACAACGCCCGGATTGTATTGTTTGGAGCCCCGATTGCGTGCAAAAAAGATATCTTTGTCGATATGAAACAGGTTATGATTAACTCCCGTCCGAATGAAGGCGGCATCTCGCTGGCTCGGCGACATCCGGGTCGGCCCAAATTGGTCGGTCCAATCAAATGCGGCTACAAAGCTGAAGACCTCATCCGAACGCTGGGACAACCTCCAGAAGCAGACCTCAATAAAGTAACCTGGCCCGGATTGGGGATTTCCTACTCCGAAATTCTTGCCATTCTGGATCAAATGTGCCGCACGGAAATGATACCCGCCCAATTTATTTTAGGCCCCCTAACTGATGCGGGTGCTTTTTTGGAGAATTATGCCCAAAAGACCGATAATATAGCAGTGGAAACCAAGAAACCTTAAATATTATATAGACTATATCCGGCATTATTGACATTATGAAACTTGAAAAAATTATCATCAACGGATTTAAAAGCTTCGCCGACAAAACGGAATTGCGGTTTAACCAGCCGATTACAGCCATTGTCGGTCCCAACGGCTGCGGCAAAAGCAATGTCGTGGATGCGTTAAAGTGGGTGCTGGGCAACCAAAGCCCCAAAAGTCTCCGCAGCGGACAAATGACCGACGTGATTTTCAGCGGATGCAGCAGCCGCAAGCCCAGCAGTCTGGCCGAAGTGACGCTTCATTTTTCCGATGTTCGCGGACTGGGACTGGAACAGGATGAACTGGAAATTTCGCGACGGCTGTTTCGCAGCGGTGAGAGCGACTACCTGATTAACGGCAAATCCTGTCGGCTTAAAGACATCAAGGAACTATTCCTGGACACCGGCGTCGGCGTCAGCGCCTATTCCATTATCGAACAAGGTCAGATTGATCAGCTTCTAAAGGCATCCACGCAGGATCGCCGCGTCATCTTCGAAGAGGCCGCCGGTATCAGCAAATTTAAATCGCACAAAAAAGAAGCCCTTCGCAAGCTCGAACGCACCGATCAAAATCTGCTGCGGCTGGCTGATATCGTCAATGAAGTGCAAAAACAGCTTCGCAGCATCAAGCTTCAGGCCGGTAAAGCCCGCAGCTATCTGGAATACAGTCAGCGTCTCAAAGAGCTGCGTGTCAATTATTCGCTGGCCGAATATCACAAAATCACAACGACCCGCCGTCAAAAAGACGACTCGCTGGCCGGATGGCAGGAGAAATTTGCCGTTGCCGCCGCTACAGTAGCTCGTCATGATGCCGCCGCCGGACAGTTATCGTCCACGATTCTCGAAACCGAAAGCCAGATCAATCGCTGGGACAATTCGCTGATTGCCGCCCGAAGCCGCATCGAACAGCAGACCGAGCGCATCAGCTTTCTGAACGGGCGGACGAATGAACTGGCCGAACGAAAAACAACGGCACTGACACAATCGCGTAAATTGGCTGACCAGATTCGTTTGCTGGCTGCGGAATGTGAGCAGTGCCGCGTCGAACTCGAACAAAATCAAAAAGACCTGTCGGCTCGGACCGAACAGCTTGCCGTTGCCGAAGACGGGCTTTCTGAAATCAATACCCGCTGTGCCGAGCTGCAGGCCAAGCTGGAAGACGAAAAATCCGGCATCATTGATATTGTCCGCCGTACAGCCCAACTGCACAATGAAATCCAGAGCCTTAATACCTATCGCGACAATCTGACCGGCCAGAAAACACGGCTCTCGGGTCGCGCCAGTCAGGCCCAGCAGCAGCTTGCCGAATGGCTGACCGACAAGGCGCAATGCCAGACTAAGCTTGAGGATATTCTTTCGGTTATCTCGCAGCTTCAGGGGGCATTGGAAACCAAACGTGCCGAGATGGAAACCATCGGCGGCGAAAAAGCCCACGCACTGAAAGAGTTGGCCCAGTGCAAAGAAAAACGCAGTGGATTAAACAGCGAACTAAACGTCCTGCGTGATATGGAATCCCGCCGTCAGGGTGTCAGCAGCGCAATCCGGTCGATTCTTAAGGACCGCGACGCCAGCAACGCCGACTATATCGAAGGGATTGTCGCCGATGTACTGACCGCCGATGTACAGTACGCCGTCGCCGTCGAAGCGGCATTAGAAGGCAAAACGGATGCCCTGCTGGTTAGCAATACGTCACGATTTTTAAACGACCAGACCCTTCGGGCAAAATTAGACGGACGGCTTTCCGTCCTCTGCGTGGATCGGCTGGAGCCGCTGGTCGATACGGCGGATTTTTCCGAATGTCCGGGCGTTCTGGGCAGGCTGACGCAGTTTGTCCGGTTCGGCAACGGCTATGGCCCGCTGGTCTGGAATCTGCTGGGTAAAACCATTTTGGTTGAATCGATCGATATCGCGATGGAGTTGTCCGTTCGCTTCGGGGGACAGTACCGCTTTGTTACCCCCGCCGGGGAGGTACTGACCGACAGCTTGATGCTCGCAACCGGCCCGGTCGGTAAAACCTCCGGCCTGATTTCGCGTAAAAGCCGCATCCGTCAGCTTGAAGACGAACAGATTGAAATCAATGGACGCATCCTTGCCCTGGAACAAACACTCGAACAGACCGAACACAAAAATGAGCACTTGTCTGAACTCTGCAAGGAGCTGCGTACCAGCATCTATGAAGCCAACACCGAAAAAGTCGATACTGAATCACGAATGCGGATGGTCGAACAGAACATCAAACGGCTTGGTCAGGAGCAGCCGATTATCGTCGGCGAAATCCAGACGCTGGAAGAAGAAATCCGTGTCTCGGTGCAGAAAGAACACGATTCCCGACACAAACTCGGCGAATTAGAAGAGATTAACACCCAGCGAACCACTCGCATTCAGCAGCTCCAGCGGCAGCTTGACGAAGAGCGGCGGATTCTGCAAAGCCGCACCGCCGAAACGACCGAATTAAAAATTCAGATCGGTCGATTCAGCGAACAGCAAAAATCCATACGTCAGCGAAATGCGGGCTTGACCAGTCAAATTCAGCATGCGCGGATGGCCGCCGAGGCATCGCGTGTGGAAGCGGCGTCCTGCGACGAACAGACTGAACAAACCCAGCGAAATATTCTTAATACCGAATCAAGCCTGTGTCTGCTGTACGTCGAAAAGGAACAGTCGCAGAAAGAAAGCGTCCGCCTCCACGAGTCGGCCAAAGAACTATTGGCACAACAAAAAGAAAACGAACAGGCTCTGCGTATCGCCCGCTCCGAACAGGCCGAGGTCGAACAGCAGATTCATCACCTGCAATTGGATTTGAGCCAGTTGAAAGTCCGCGACGAAGACCTCTGCCAGCGGGTTCGTGAGGAATTGCAAATCGAACTGGTACAGGCGTATGAGTCCTACAGCCAGCAGGATATCGACTGGGACGTTGTCCGAGAGGAAATCACCGACCTCCGCGGCAAAATCGAACGGCTTGGCAACGTCAATGTGGACGCCATCGAACAGCAGCAGCAGCTCGAAGAACGCTACGGCTTCCTGGCCGCTCAGGTTGAAGACCTCAATACGAGCAAAGCTCAGCTTGTCGAATTGATCGAGCGGATTAACGTCGAAAGCCGCGAGAAGTTCCAGACAACTTTCGACCAGGTTCGTATCCATTTCCAGGAATTATTCCGTCTGCTCTTTGGCGGCGGCAAAGCCGATATTCTGCTCGAAAATCCGGAAGACATTCTCGAATCCGGCATCGAAATTATGGCCCGTCCGCCCGGAAAAGAAACCCGAACCATCAGTCTGCTCAGCGGCGGTGAAAAAACGATGACCGCCATTGCCCTGCTGTTTGCCGTCTTTAAGAGCAAGCCCTCTCCATTCTGTGTATTGGACGAAGTCGATGCGGCGCTGGACGAAGCCAACAATGAACGCTTCAATCTGATCGTCAAACAGTTTCAGCAAATGTCGCAGTTTATCATCATCACCCACTCCAAGCGAACCATGAGTATCGCCGATGTACTTTATGGTATTACCATGCAGACGCAGGGTATCAGCAAAAAAATCAGCGTACAATTTGACAGCGATAACCGCGAGGAAGCAACCGAATCCGCCGTCGCATAATGGATAACATTTGAAATACCGCGCTATGCGGCGAAAGCAAAAAACAATGGCAAAACAACAGGAACGACAGGATTCGTATCAACTGGGCAATGGGCTGATGATTCTCGGCGAACCGATGCCGGATGTTGAATCGGCCTCATTTTATTTTCTTCTGCCTGCCGGCAGCGCCTATTTGCCCGATGGCTGCTGCGGCGCCGGAGAGGTTATTACCGACTGGATGCTGCGCGGAGCAGGCAGCCGTAACAGCCGCCAACTTATCGAAACCCTCGACGGGCTGGGGATTCACCACAATACCTCGGTTTCTGCCGAACACCTGTCCCTCAGCGCATCGCTCGAAGCAGACAATGTTCCAGCGGCGATGGAGTTGTGCGCTGATATTTTGACCGCCCCGATGCTGACCGACGACCAATTTGAACCGTCTAAGCAGCTGGCACTGCATGAACTGGCCGCATTGGATGACGATCCGCAGCAGAAAGTACGCATGCTGGTTTCGGAACAGTACTACCCTTCACCGTACAACCGCCCCACGGAAGGCAAGCCTGCCGAACTTGAAAATCTCACCGCCCAACGATGCCGCCAAATCATCCGCGACCAGTTTGACTGGTCGAAATGTATCTTTTCGATTGCCGGCAAATATGACTTTCAGACCATCTGTGATATCCTTGAAAAACGCTTTTCCGCCCTTGCTGGAACGAAGGTAAAAACGCCCCTCCCAGGCTCGCGAGGACAACATTATTTCCACGAGCCCAACGACGGGGCTCAGGTTCACATCGGTCTGATGACTACGGTACCAACCGTCCGCGATGTACGCTATTATGACATTATGGCTGCCGTTTCAATTCTGTCCGGCTCAATGAGCAGCCGGCTATTTACTGAAGTACGCGAAAAACGCGGATTGTGTTACGCCGTCGGCGCCCGCTATAAAAGTCTCAAGGATTTCGCCGCCATCAGCGGCTATGCCGGCACCACGCCCGAACAGGCTCAGGAAACGCTGGATGTTATGATCGACCAATTCAGGCAGCTTCGCAAAGGCATCAGCGACGACGAAATGCACCGCGCCAAAATCGGCCTCAAAAGCTCGCTGATTATGCAATGCGAATCCTCCGCCACCCGCGCCGCCGGGATTGCCGCCGACCATGCCCATCTCGGACGGGTACGAACGATGCAGGAAATTCGCGATGCAATCGAGGCCGTCAGCGTTAGCTCCGTGCTGGCATTTCTCAACGACAATCTCTTTGAAGATTTTACGGTCGCAACCATTGGACCTAAACCCATTCAACATTAACATGGATATTTTAACGTATGACGTTCAAACATAAACAGCTTTCAAACGGATTAACCCTCATCGGAGAAATGCACCCTGCGGCACAAACCGTTGCGATGGGCTTTTTTGTCCGCACCGGCTCGCGGGATGAAACCCCCGAAGTCAGCGGCGTATCCCATTTCCTCGAACACATGATGTTTAAAGGAACCGATGACCTCAACTGGCAGCAGGTCAATGAAGCGTTTGATGGAATCGGCGCCAAGTTCAACGCCTTTACCGGCGAGGAAAACACCGTCTATTACGCCGCAGTGCTATCGGAATTTCTGCCCGATGTCGCCCGGTTATGGTCCAAGCTGATGCGTCCTTCGCTGCGAGATGACGATTTTAACATCGAAAAAAATGTCATCCAGCAGGAAATAGCGATGTACAAAGACATGCCGCAATTTGAGGTGCTTGATCAGGCACGTGCGCTGCACTTCGGAAGCCACCCCTGCGGCAATAGCGTTCTTGGCACTGAAGCAAGCATTGCCGCGATGACCGCCGACCAGATGCGACGATACTTTTCACGTCGCTATGCACCTAATAATCTGGTCGCCGCCGCTTGCGGCAATTTTGAGTTTGACCAACTCTGCGATCAAGTCGAATCCCTGTGCAGCCATTGGAAACCCGAAGAATCAGGACGTCAGTTGTCTTCTTTTGACGGAACACAATCCAGAAAAGCACTCCGCAAAGAAAACCTCGCGCGACACCACATTTGCATGATCAGTCCCTGTGTCTCGATGCAAGACCCCCGGCGTTTTGCCGCTTCGCTGCTGTCGATGATTATTGGCGACGACTCTGGTTCACGGTACTACTGGTCGCTGGTCGATTGCGCAATTGCTGAAACCGCCTCCATGCAGGCCGAAACCATGGACGGCGTCGGAGCGATGTACAGTTACCTCTGCTGCGAACCCGATAATGCCGAAAAAGTGACTTCGATTGTCGCCAATATCTTTGACCAGATCGCCAAAGACGGCGTAAGTGAAAACGAGGTCCAGACCGCTAAAAACAAAATTCTGTCCGCAATGGCAATTAAGTCCGAACAACCTATGGGACGGATATTCGGGCTCGGTTTTAACTGGATTTATGCAAAGCAATACCGCACCCTGGCCGATGATATCGCCTCAGTACGAGCAGTCACCGCCGAGGATATCAACCGCCTTATTGCGGAATACAAACCAGGCCACTTCACTTGCCTGGAAATGGGCCCCAAAGTGTAGCCAACTTGCTTTTTCTGATAAGATAGATAATATTTGTCATTGATTTCTGAATGTTTTTTTGGTACACTGGGCTGTCATTTATGTTGTGGAGAGGTTGTGGATA
>CAZVXR010000156.1:0-1747 GCA_964630865.1 uncultured Pirellulales bacterium
GTCAAAAATAAGCAGCGTTCCATCTTTATTCAACACGTTAAAATAATCAGAATTGACCGTGTTTAAAAACTCCTGCGTAACGTACATATTAAACGCCGACTCATTCCGCTTGATTATCAGCGAAAAGTCAAAAAACTCTTCCTGTATCGGCGGGTCAAATGGCTCATCCGAAGAATTACACAGGTTTTTGGTCATTGCCTCCGCACCTTCGGTGACCTCAATAGCCTTATCTATCGCCTCCTGCGACGACTGAGGGACAAACTGAAGTGAATACGGCTGGTCAAAAGGGCTTTCGATGTAATCGTATTGGACGGCTACTGCCCAATTGAGAGGGCCGCCTTCGGGAGCTACGGATTTGTTGACGACAAAGAAATCTGCATTGTACGGATGGACATCCCAATAGTCCGGAACCGTAACGCCGCCGGAAGATGCCGTCAGCGCCATGATCGCCCGCGATGATGCGTCGTCCGAGTTATCGAAGCTGACCACAAACTTTCGCGTCAGCGACCCTGATTCGCCGTTGAGCGTTACGGTTCCCTGAAATCCAATCCCTCGCCAATCTTCGGTCACTTTGTTTACAGACATAGTATCCTCATATCAAGTTCGCCGCCAGCATGCCGCCGGTTTGCGGGTTGCCTTGTTTTAGCTCTTGTGTCGCCTTTAAGATCTGCTGCAAGATGGTCGTCTGCCGCTGGGTATTTTCGCTGGTTTTGCGGGCGTAATTCTCAGTCGAGCCAGTCTGACCTGACAAAAACCGCGCCTCAATGGCCCCTACTTTATTTTCTTTGGCCGCTCCGCCTGCCGCAGTTGCTAACTGCGCAGCGCCAAGCTGCGAAGTGTCCAGCGTTTTGGGTTTAGTCTTAAAATCGTTAAATTCTTGCATTTTTTCAAATAAAGTTTCTTCTAAAGCTTTTTCGATATCAGATTTTGAATCTCTAATTAAATCTGGCATTTTTTCAAATTCAAATATAAAATCTTGTAGTGGATTTACAAAATTAAACGACCATTTTTTTGTAGAAATAAAATTAAAAACAGAATTAAAAACTTCCATAATATTTAATACTATCGATGTCAAAATGCCCTTTAGACCCTGCAGCCAAGTTATGTGAAAGTGCATTAAATTTTTAAAATAAACCTTTAATACTTCTGACATTTTGACAGAAAAAACCAGTTTAAAGGTTTCATAATAATTAATAAGACTCAATGCTGATGAAGTCCAAACAATATCCATCATTAATCCCAAATTTTGCATTCCTGTAATTGCAATATCCATCGCCCCGGACAGCATCGGCGAAGTGGCGATGTACTCGCCGACTTTCTCTTTAGCATCGTCCCAGGCGTTAGCAAGCTGCGAAACTTTCCCTGAAAAAGTCTGCGTTTCGGCTTCGGCCATCGCAAATTTCTGCCTGCCGATTTCCAGAACCTGGTTGAATTTTTCGGCGTCCGTCATGCCGTCTTTAAACACAATGCCGTATCGCCCCATTGCCGCCGTGTTGCCTGCCGCAGCCTTGGACACCAGCATCATGGCGGCCTCTAAATCCATGCCATAGGCTTTGGATAGCCCAATGGCGGCGACGGTAGCCTGCTTGAGCGTATCGCCAGACAAACCGCCGATGGATGCCCCGAACTTCATGAGATTCACCGCGGCATCGTCGGCGACGGTTGTCACACTTTGAATTTCGGCTGCAAAAGTCAGCATTCCGGAAAGGTCTGATTTTTTGCCGAGCAAGTCCAGCGCCGAACCTAA
>CAZVXR010000157.1:0-14447 GCA_964630865.1 uncultured Pirellulales bacterium
ACAGCAAATCAGGCCTCGTATAACTTTTCGTATAACCTATTTGCCTGCCTTTTTCCCTTTTAGTGGGAAAAATGGTTATCGAGCGATCTCGTGTTGCAGCATTATCCCTTACACAATGCGGCAAATTACGGCTCTTTCATCCAGAATTGTATGAATTATCCTCAATGCCGCACTGGATAATCAAGAAAAAATGGGCAGAGGTGGATTCGAACCACCGTAAGCGTTAGCTAATGGATTTACAATCCATCCCCTTTAGCCACTCGGGCATCTACCCAAAACAGACCTCAAATTTTACTTAAAAAAACCGAGAAAGCAAGACTTTTTTACAATTCGCCAGAAAACCGCGTTTTTCGAATAAAAAAGCCCGCTTGCGGCGGGCTTTGAGATTTTTACAGATACTCTATTACCATTTTCCGGTCTTGCGTTCGGCCGCCTTCGGATGCGTTTTCAGGCATTCTTCGGACTTGAGTATCTCTTCTTCCGGCAGGTAATACGGTTTCAGCTTGCCTGACATAAAGGCATCGTACCCGACCAAGTCCATCAATCCGTGCCCGCTGTAATTAAAGAGAATGACTTTCTCTTTGCCCTCTTCTTTGGCCTTGTTGGCCTCGCGAATGGCACAGGCAACCGCGTGGCTGGTTTCCGGGGCGCAGATAAAGCCTTCGGTCTTCGCCCAAGTCATCGCGGCCTGATAACATTCGATCTGATCGATAGACTGCGGCGTATGCAGCCCTTCGACAACACACTGGCATACCAGCGGAGCCATGCCGTGGTAACGCAGCCCGCCGGCGTGAATCGGTGCCGGCACAAAGGCATGTCCAAGTGTGTGCATCGCCATCAGCGGTGTCATACAGGCGATATCACCGTAATCGTAAGCGAACTTGCCGCGTGTCATCTTCGGGCAAGCCGTCGGTTCGACCGGGATAATGTCGATCTTGGCTCCATTGATTTTATCGAGCGTAAACGGGTTGGCGATCCCGGCAAAATTACTGCCGCCGCCAGCACAACCAATGACCACGTCGGGCAGCTTTTCATTGATGCTCTTTAATTGAGCTTTCGCCTCAAGGCCGATGATCGACTGATGCAGAAGAACGTGATTGAGAACGCTGCCGAGCGAATAGCGGGTCTGGCCCGTTGTGTCAGTAACGGCCGCTTCGATGGCTTCGGAAATCGCGATGCCCAGACTGCCGGGCGTATCGGGGAATTCGGCCAGAATGTTGCGTCCCGCGTTGGTTTCTGTGCTGGGACTGGCAACGCAATTGGCTCCCCAGACCTGCATCATCAGCTTGCGGAAAGGCTTTTGGTCAAAGCTGATGCGTACCATAAAGACTTTGCATTCCAACCCGATAAGCTGGCAGGCAAACGACAGCGCCGACCCCCACTGCCCTGCACCGGTTTCGGTAGTCAGCTTTTTGATGCCGAATTGTTTATTGTACCACGCCTGTGGGACAGCGGTATTGGGCTTATGACTGCCGGCAGGTGAGACACTTTCATCTTTGTAATAAATGCGGGCGGGGGTTTTCAGATGCCGCTCCAGATAAACGGCCCGACGCAACGGCGCCGGACGCCAGCGATACATAATATCCAGCACTTCCGCGGGGATATCAATCCAGCGTTGCGTACTGACTTCCTGCTCAATAATATTCATCGGAAATACCGGAGCCAGCATATCCGGAGTAACCGGCTTGCCATCCGGCGTCAGCGGTGGCAGCAGCGGCGTCGGCAAATCAGCGGCAATATTGTACCATTGACGGGGAATGTCCTGTTCCTGAAGCAAGATTTTTCGATTCATACGGTTTTCTTTCCAAATAAAATGGTATGGGTTATTGAGTCTTCCTTTTTCAGTATTTTAGCGCCGCGGGTGATTTTGCACAAACTAACTCCCATTTCGCCGGCGATTTGACGTTGAGCATCGCCCTGAGCCAGCCGCCTCATCAGTTCCCAGCGCAACGCCAGATCGTGCAACTCCGCAGGAGTCAGAATCTCCTGAAGAAATTGTCCCATCTCCTGGCGGTCTCGAATCTGACACAAAACATCGACAATCTGATCTAAGCTGACCCCATCCGGCTCAGCATCGCTTCTATTCATAGTAACAGTTTACCCAAATCCAACTACATTGTAAAGCCTTTTTTTCAAGAAATCAGCATCGCCGCAAGGTTTCAAAGGAGGTCCTATAACAAAAATGGTTTTATTCCCCCACTGCCGAAAAAATACACACCCTTTTAGTTAAATCACCTCGCAAAATCGTCGATACATCATCATCGAGAATTTTTTTAGGAGTTAAATTATGGGAATACAGAATTGGTCAGACAGCATTATACTGGTTAATCTTGCCGAAGAACCTTATCTCGGCGAAGAATTACAGACAACCCTTACGATGATTACAGAAAAAACAGAACATGATGTGGTTATTGACTTTGCCGGGGTATCGATGATTACCTCTTCAAGTCTGGCCAAACTGCTGAAACTACGCAAAGCCATCCAGGAAAACGGACATAAGCTAATCCTGTGCGGCGTCAAACCGCAGACAAAAGGGGTCTTACGCTTGACAGGTCTGGATAAGGTTTTCAACCTTGTAGAGGATCAATTTATGGCCTTGGCTGGATTACAAATGGCAAATTAGTCTGTCAGGTAAGCTGGTTTGCATCGTAAAAAATGAAATAATAAAAACTTTTTTTAAAAATCGTAACTTATTTATTTTCAATAGGATACGATCCAACCAAAGCGTCATCTAATCATTCAATAACATTTTTTGCTTTGCAATTTCATTACCTCGCCGCTACAATTGGTGCTATATTGAGGCAGGGAGTCTCTGGGCATGCGCGACGAAAACCTCTCTCCTACGTTGTGGTGCGGTTGTTGGACTCTGAGTTGCTGATATGCGGAGATGCGGAGAAAGCTACAATGGGGTTGTTTGGTAGTTGCCGGTCTCAATGGTAGGATCACGGAAAAGAAAGATAGAAACTGCTTTGTTAGCGCTAAAAGTTTGCTAATCTAAGCGGGGGAAAGAGTTTATGTTTAGTGCCAATGAAGATGAGGCTGTGCGGAAATTTGTGCGCAGTGAGAAAACCTTGCGGGCTGATGGTCTGCTCGATAGCTCCAAGCAAGCTGCGAGCAACCCTGACGACACGATGATTGGGTCGTCGGAGCCGTTTGATTCGCTCATAGACACCATTCGTTCCGTGGCGGCACGGCGGTGCAGCATTACTATCGTCGGCGAAACGGGTACCGGCAAAGAAATGGTCGCCAAGAAAATCCACCGCTTCAGCAACCGTCGCGACAAGCTTTTTGTTCCCGTGGATTGCACAACCTTAACCGGCCCCCTGTTTGAAAGCCAATTATTTGGTCATATCAAAGGATCATTTACCGGAGCGACGGATTCGACGATGGGTTTTTTCCGCGCTGCCAATGGCGGCACCATTTTCCTCGATGAAATCAGCGAAATTCCGCTTGAACTGCAAGCCAAACTGCTTCGCGTCCTTCAGCAGGGAACCGTTACACCGCTGGGGTCAACACAAAGTTATCCGGTGGATATTCGCGTGGTCTGCGCAACTAACCGGGATTTACGGCAGATGGTTGCCGACGGCGATTTCCGTGCCGACCTGTACTATCGACTCAATGTCGTTACCCTGCACGTGCCGCCCCTCCGCGAACGCCCGGAAGACATTTTACCAATCGCTGCGTATTTTCTGAAAAAGCTAAGCCGGTTTTATAGCGAACCTTCGAAAACATTGTCTCCTCAGTCACAGCGGATTTTGCTGGAATACCCCTGGCCCGGCAATGTTCGCCAATTAGCAAACGCTGTCGAACGAGCCTATGTATTGACCCCGGGCGACATCATTGAAGCTGAGGCGCTGCCGCCGGAAATTCTGCTCGAAAAACGCGTCGCCGGCAAAGAAAGCGCATTGCTGTCAATGAATGCGGCCAATGAGAGACTGATTGTCGAGGCGCTTCGCCGAAGCAAGGGACAGAAAGCGAACGCAGCAAAAATTCTCGGCATCGACCGTCGCAAGCTGAATCGCATGATCGAAAAACTCAATATTGAAATCGCTCAAATCCGAAATGATTAACTGCTTATAAACAAATTACGGCATCCTATAAAACGACACAAAACCGGAGATTTAACTATCTCTGGTTTTTTTATTGCTATCCGTTTGCAGTTTTGAAAGCATCGATGGCGGCATACTGAAGGCTTACAACAAAGGTGTGCTGACCCGTGCGACAATCAAAGCCAGTATATTACCCGATAAGCATCGACTCGGCAACCTGCTTTCTGCGGTCGGCTCCCAATAAGGCCTCAACCAATACCAGTGAAAACTCCATCGCCGTTCCCGGTCCCTGACTGGTGATAAAGGCGCCATCCGAGACGACGCGTTTTGTCGCCGCCGAGCGGTCGGGTAATTCGGCCAGAAATGCCGGATAACACGTTGCTTTATGCCCGTCAAGCAGGCGATGGTAAGCCAGAACAACTGCCGGAGAGGCACAAATCGCCGCAATTATCCTGCCCCCCTGCCGCTGCTGCTTGAGTAGTTCGGTCAGCGCCGCACTGTCGCGAAGATGTTCGGCTCCGGGCATTCCGCCGGGTAAAATAATCGCATCGTATGTTTTGCCGGCACACTCACCAATCCGCACATCGGCGACGATTTTTGTTTTCCGCGACGCCGTGATTTGCAGCCCCGACATAACTGAGGCAACGACAACCTCCGCACCGGCACGGCGCAGGACATCAATAATGGTAACCGCTTCCAGTTCTTCCGTTCCATCCGCAATAGGCACAAGCACCATTTTGCTCATCGTTCGCCCCGCTTTCAAAATCTCAAATGAAAAATTCCAATCATCAACCGTCAATCGACAATCGGCACTCTTCTGTTTCCGTGGCCTTATATAGGTATCGCACTTCCGATGCCGTCAGCAAACGATAGCACCCGGGGGCAATCCCTTTCATCTGGATCTTGCCGATATGCGTCCGCTTGAGGCTTTTGACCTTAAATCCGACCCGGGCCATAATCCGATGAATTTGCCGGTTTAGACTCTGGCCAAGTCGAATCTCAAACGTGGTCTCAAGATTATTGCGACGGAGAATTTTGATGGAAGATTTCTCTGTTTTCCCCTCAGCCAGCCAGACGCCGCTTTTAATTTTGTCTATCGCTTCGCTTTCCATTCGCCCGCGAATAACCACCTCATACGTTTTCGGCAGCTCAAATTTCGGATGCGACAGCCGATTGGATAGAATGGAGTCATTGGTCAGCAAAATCGCGCCGGTCGTATCGGCGTCCAGCCTGCCGACACAAAAAATTCGCTCCCGACAATCAATATAATCAATCGCTTTTCGACGGCCCTGCGGGTCAAAATTGGTACAGATGACATTTTTCGGCTTATGAAACAGATAATAGACTTTGTCCTGCTTCTCAAGACGCCGGCCATTGACCCGGATATCGTCCACCTCCGGATTAACAAACGCCGGCAGCGTCATAATCGTTCGACCATTAACCGAAACGTCTCCGTTTAAAATCAACTCTTCACAATTCCTGCGAGAGTCAATTCCGGACTCGGAAAGTACTTTTTGCAGCCGAACCATTCCCGGCGGCGCGGTACTTTTTTTCTGTCTCTTATTCGGTTTTTGTCTATGCATTATATCTATTTCCGTTTTTGATTACATCGTCATGTGCCGCTCGATAAAGCTGGTATCGACTTCGTTTTTGACATAGAGATTGTGAGAAAGAATTTTGAGACTGGCCGGGATTGTTGTCTTGATTGGCTCGATTTTGAATTCTCGCAGGGCCCGCTTCATCGTGGCAATCGCCTCGGTACGGGTCGGCTGATGGACAATCAGTTTGCTGATCATCGAGTCATAGTACGGCGAAATGACCGCATCCTGACTCAGATAGGTATCGACACGAACGCCGGGGCCGCCGGGGGTAAAAAACTTGGTAATCTTGCCGGGACATGGGGCAAAGTTGCGATCCGGGTCTTCGGCATTGATACGGCATTCAATCGCCACGCCACTATGCTTGATATCGCGCTGACGCAAATCCAGCGGCAACCCGGCGGCAATCTTAATCTGCCATTTAATCAAGTCCTGCCCGGTAACCATTTCGGTGACCGGGTGTTCAACCTGAATACGCGTATTGACTTCGATAAAGTAGAAATTCTTGTCCTTATCCAGCAGGAACTCGACTGTCGCGGCGTTGTAATACTCAGCGTGCTTAATCAACCGCAAAGCCGATTTACACAATTCCTCGCGGGTCTTTTCATCCAGTACCGGACACGGCGATTCCTCAATCAGCTTCTGATGACGGCGCTGAATCGTACAATCGCGTTCATAAAAGTGCACCGCATTGCCGGACTTATCGGCCATCACCTGTACTTCAACATGCCGAGGCTCGACGACATATTTTTCGAGATACATCGTTCCATTTTTGAATGCCGCCTCGGCTTCGGCGCGTGCGGCACCAAAAGCCTTGTGCAGGCTGATTTCATTGTGGGCCACACGCATCCCGCGTCCGCCGCCGCCGGCAGCGGCTTTAATAATTACGGGGTATCCTATCTTGTTGGCAATCTTAACCGCATCGACCTCGTTGACAATCGGACCATCCGAACCGGGCACCAGCGGCACGCGGGCTTCCTGTGCCAATTGCTTGGCGGCGACTTTATCGCCGAGCTTACGCATTGCCGCAGGCGACGGCCCAATAAACGTCATTCCGCATTCGTTGCAAACCTCGGCAAAATGGGCATTCTCGGCAAGAAAGCCATATCCCGGATGAATCGCATCGACATCCGCCACTTCGGCGGCACTGATAATGGCGGGAATATTCAGATAGCTTTTGGCCGCGGCGGCCGGTCCGATACAGATCGCCTCATCGGCCAGTTTGACATACGAGGCATCCCGGTCGGCTTCCGAGTACACGGCGACCGCCTCAATTCCCATTTCGTGGCAGGCACGGATAACCCGAAGCGCAATTTCGCCCCGGTTGGCAATTAAAATTCGTGAAAACATAAGAATCCTATTTAGTTCTTAGTTTGTAGTTTTTAGTTCATAGAAAAATTAGGGGCGAATTTTAAACAAGGGTTGTCCAAATTCGACAGCCTGACCGTCTTTGCAGCAAACTTCGATGACCGTACCACTGGTTTCAGCCTTAATTTCGTTCATCACTTTCATCGCCTCAATAATGCAGACGGTGGTATCAGGACTGACCTTGTCGCCAACCTTGACATACGGCGGTGAATCAGGGCTTGATGCCTGATAAAATGTGCCGACAATCGGCGACTTGATGGGCATCGTTCCCGCATCGGCTACAGACGTAGCGGGAGCAGGTGCCGCAGCCGGGGCTGCAACTGGAGGCGCCATCATTGGAGCAGGGGCTGCATACTGAACCATCCGAGCATCAGCACAGGGGCGTTTCAGATGGATTTTTAAGTCGCCATCTACAATTTCGACCTCAACAAGGTCGTTTTCTTTCATCAGTTCGACCAATTCGCGAACCTTTTGCAAATCCTTTTCTTGCTTTTCAGCCATAGCGGTATCCTCAGTTTATATAGGGGTATCACTTTCCAGTCCGAAGTTTAGAGGGTTAGTATAGCGAACCGGGCAAATAATTCAAGCGTTTTATACAAAATATGGCGACTCAGGATGTCCAGTATATTGGGAGCAGCTAATAACTACCAGCTCAAAGGACTTTTAGAGATAGATCTATACAGGACATCGTGGTTAAATCGCGGACAATCAGCCGGCCACCGACAAGGGCAAGTGGTCCCCAACAGTCGTGGCCTTGCAAAACACGAACTTCTGCCAGCAGACTATATTTGTCTGGCTTTGCTTCTATTAGTGACAATAATCCATCGTCATTAAGGACAATGATTTTGCCATCGGCAACGATATAGGGGCCAAGTCCATATTTGTTCGTAACCCCGCTATTCCAGAGGATTTTTCCAGTCAAATCCATACAGACAAACTGCTTATCTGAACGAACACCATAAATGTACCCCTGATAAAAGATAGGGGTTTGCTGGTCAGCCCCAAAAACACTGGGGTTGAGTTTAAAAAGTATTTTTGGAACAATAACTTCGCCGTCTTTTGTCATCTGCAGCATCGCACTGCCCTGATTATACCCGCCGGAAAGGAAAATTTTGCCATCCCTCACATCGACCGGCGTAGGGACATTGGTTTTCAGTTTCCATTGGTCAGTTTTCCATAGCGTTTGTCCAGTTTGTGCGTCGATGCCGACCACGCCGCCGCTGGCGGGATAGACAAACATCCGTTTACCAGCAAACTCCATCGGCAAGATGGAACAATGGGTCATATTCCACTTGTCGGGATTATCCGCTTTCCATACTATTTTTCCGGTGGCACAATCGACGGCGATCATCATTGCCGAACCAGCCGGGACAATAATGGCCTTACCATTTTCGATACGCGGACACTGGCCGGCATACCAAAGCGGCTCGGTTGTGCCGTACTCTTTGACAAGATCGATACTCCAGATAAGCTGTCCTGTTTCGGCATTCAGGCAAACGACATGGCATTTGGGGCCTATCGTTACCACAAAGCCCTCGGCAACCGCCGGAACGGTGCGGCTCATCCCATGGTTGCGTTTGACTTTAACCGGATAGGAATACCGCCAGATTTCTTTGCCATCGTCAAAGCTGAAACAGCGAACCGAATCGGCAAGTTTAGCCATATCATAATCAATAAGATAGACACGCCCTTTCCAGATAACCGGCCCGGCATAGCCTTCGCCCAATTGCACTTGCCAGAGCTGATTTGGGCCTTCTGGGGGAAACTGATTCATTAAGGGTGTCTTTTCTTTGCTAATCGCATCATAATCAGCACCGCGAAAGGTCGGCCATGAACCTGTGATAGCCGACGGTTTGCCATCAAATATTTCGAGGGTTCCTTTTTCGGGCCCGCTATCGGCAGTAACGGAAGCGGCAGGACGATTATCCGCACCGGGCAGACGAGGAGCAACCTGAAATGTCAGGTAATCATAAATCCAAATGGAAAACAAAGTCGCTCCTGCTGCTGCCAGCAGAAGCGGTAAAGACCAACGAATCCATGGATGCTTCATATTGACTCTCTAATTCGATTATTCTTTTCTCAAGGGTTCAAGCAGGTTTCCGCGAATTGCCGCTTGAGCAGACAGCCAGACCCAACAAAAGCCGCTGCCTCCCAGAATAACAGCAAGGACGGCCAGAAATCTCCACGGAAACTGTCCTGCCTCAGCTATTCGGGGTCCTGCGGCGACCACCGCCGAGACCGTTCCCATAACCAGTCCTGCGGCCAGAAGACCTGCATGTTCGATGAACAAGATACGAATTAAAGCTTTTTTCTCGAATCCGATTGCCCGCATCATCGCAAGTTCACCAGCACGATCAAGAACATTAAGCATGACCACCAGCCCCATACCCACACTACCCAAAATCAACCCCAACGAACCTAATGCCATAAAGATCGCAATATAGGTATTTTCCACCTGATGAAAACGATTGAGCCGCTCGGTCGTACGCATCGCCTCAAACCCATTGGCCGAGAAGGCCTGATTTAGTTGTTTCGCAACAGCTTCACTCTGGGCGACAGGCATATCGATCAATACGACCGACCAGCCTTGCGTATCGCCAAATCGCTGGAGAAATTGCTTTTCGTCAATAATCAGCCCGCCCTGCAAAATCGAATTGTCAAGTAAGCCCACGATTTTAAGACGGAACAACCTGCCGGTCTGGTCAAGATAATCAATCGAATCGCCGAGTTTTTTATGCAGGGCCCAATAGACCGTCGCATAGTCGCCGATGGCGGGAACAACATCATCCTTTAAATCCTGTGAAAGCAATTCCCACGGGACTGTGGTTTTTGTTTTGTCGAGAACCGATTGAAAACGAAATCGGCCGGCCAGTCCTTTTGGGCAAACTCCCCAGATAATCGGCCGCTGGGCGAGGGACAGATTCAGACAGCTTGCGGATTCTTCAGAATACTGGCGCAGTCCCACTGTTGTAATTAACCGCTGCGTCGAATTATCGACATTCGGCACTGTTGCCAGGGGAATATCGCATTGCGACCAGAGGGAAAAGCCGCCTGTGCCGCTGTTTTTATCGCCAGGGCCGGTGGTCGCCGTTTTATGGAAACCGGCGACGGAAAAAACTGCAAAAACACCTATTGCCAGCATTCCGGCTACGCCTAAACTGCGGCCTTTGCAGCGGGCAGCATTGCGTACCGCCAGCGACAAGAGCGTTCTGGAGGGTCTTTGTGTCTGTCGGGCGATAAACGACAAGACCGACGAGAGCATCAGCGATAACGCCGCCAATACGGCAGCGCCGGAGCCGAAAAAAGCGCCGGGAGCATTTTGAGCGGACAGCTTATTGCCGTACACTGCCAGAAATACCGCGAAGGTTAACAGCAAGGCGACAACGATAGCCGAAAGGATCGATTGCCCTTTTGGCAAAATCATTTCCTGACTGCGCTCCAGTAAATCCGCAACAGGACGATTGAGAAGACGCCGAAGTTTCCAGCCAAAGACCGCCAGCGACAATAACAACGAAACACCCCCCGCGATAAAAACAGTTTGACTTCGCATTGCAAAAACAACCTGAAGACCGCCGGCAGCATCCGCCCAAATCGTATTAAGGCCACCGAGAATGATTCGGGCAAAGACCGCTCCTGCGGGAATACCCGCTAACGTCGCCGACAGACCGACTGCAGCCTGTTCGGTGATAAATAGGGAGACTATTTGCCGGCTACTTAGCCCAACCGCCGACAGGATCCCCGCCTGACCGCACCGCCGCTGGAGCGCGAACGCATAGACCAGCCCCGCCAAAATCAGCGATGCGACAATCAAAAAAAAACTCATCGCCATAATCAGCCCGCCAAAGTCCGTTGTCCCTGCGGCAGCTTTTTGCCCGGCGTCATAGACATCCGAAACAAAAAAACCAGCCTGCGGCGGTTCTATTGCAGCTAATATTTTTTTTGTCAGCGTCCCTGCATCGTAATCGGTCTTTGAATAACGAATTGCCGTGAGTGAACCAAAACGGCTTGACCAAAGGAGCTTGGCAGCTTTCATCGCGACAAAGGCTTTAGGGGCGCCTTTATATTTTTGCCAGTATTGTTCGTCTGCCGGACGAATGCGAGATAAGTCAATGGGAATACCCGGCTTCCAGTCGCGGCAGTTTTCAGCATCCGCAAGGGCCGCAAAGGCGGGCATCAGCGAAGCGTCGGCACCGGCGCCCATCATCGGCACGACCGCTTTGATGGTAAAGGTCGCCGTCTGTTCGGACAGGCTTTTTCCCTGAGCGGGGACAAAATAGCGAATCTCAACCTTGTCGCCTTCGGAGGCCTTAAGATCATCGGCCAGCCATTCATTGATTATTATTTCATCGGGACCGAGAGATCCGAATGAGCCCGCCTGCGGTTGCGCATCCAGCGCACAGACAAACGAATAGGGCGTAGTGCGTGAACTGATGCGGAATTCATTGACAAAATAGGTCAGGACGCCCAGTCCAGCGGGAACTTTCTGCGTCAGCGACTGCACTATGGTATCAGGGAAAAATACACTCTCGCTGCGAAGTTCAAGAATCCCAGGAACATTCGGATCTGCCAGCGATAACCCCGCATCGCCCAACTGCCAATTATCATGGATCAAATCCAGAACTTCAGAAGTTTCCATGGGAGAGGCAACCAAAAGCAGATTAGCCCGGAGGTCATTTGCCGTAAAACCAAACCACTCATTCAGCATTTCAAGCGGAACAAAAACATTTAAACCACTATCCGAACGGGCAAATAGGTCAAACGCCCCAAATTGTTCGTCAGTAACGACCGCATCTACTGTTCGGCGAAACGCTATCCGTTTCTGCTCGTCCGGGGTCATCGCCGCTTCAATAGCCATTCCGCCGGGGGCGGCGGTTCGAACAATAATCTCCTGGCTGGATGTTATGCCTAATCGCTGCGCCAGGGCGCAGCTGACAGCCACGCCACCCTTAAATGCAATGGGCTTTGGATTTTGCTCACCCTGCGGCCCCAGTGCCCAAAATCGCGAATCGACGCCCAGAATCTGAACGCCGCCTGCGCGAATGGATCCATCCGCATTTTCGGCAAACCCCTTGACGCTTAACACGGGGGCAATTTTAATTTTGTTTTTTTCCGACAGATCCCGGGCTAACGCTGAGCGAAAAAGACCCGTGCTGCTGACGGCCAATCGAGTTTGCCCAAGACGCATCCGAGTCTGGTGTGCCAGAGTCGCCCGGATAGAATCGCCGGAGGATAATGCCCCCACCAGTACCGCAACAGCACACATCACCGCCAAACCGGACGCAAGGTGCGTTTTCCAGTAAAACCGAAAGCCCTTGAGAACAATCTGACGGCGTTTTATTTTCATAGACTCATTTCCCGCAAGACGCCATCGGAAAGATCAAATCGCCGTTCCATTTTAGCAGCCAATTGCCCTGCGTGCGTGGCGATAATCAGCGTAACTTTTTCCTGATGATTTAGTTCCACAAGCAATTCGGCAATCTGTTCAGCGTTGGCATGATCCAACGATCCAGTCGGTTCATCCGCCAAGAGCAGAGACGGCTTGTTGATCAGCGCACGGACAATCGCCGCCCGCTGACGCTGCCCTGCGGAAAGCTGTCCCGGACGATAGCTCATTTTGCCGGTTAGCCCGACACGTTCAAGCAGGTCGGCAGCATAGTACAGCAATTCCTTACGCGGGGTTTTATTGTGTCCGGCCAGCGTCGGCAAAAGCACATTATCCAGCACACTGCATTGCGGGAGCAGATGGTGCATCTGGAAAACAAACCCGATTTGTGTGCTGCGTACTTTTGCAACAGCCTGATCCGACAATCTGGACATATCCTGTCCTTCCAGAAACAGGCTGCCGTTTGTGGGCTTATCGAGCAGGCCGATGATATTGAGCAGCGTACTTTTGCCGCATCCGGACGGTCCGACAATGGCACACGTCCGCCCTTTTTGAATATCAAGATTGATTCCCTTGAGAACCTCCGTTTGTCCGGACGGACCGGTGTAACATTTGGTCATTGCTTTAACGTGCAGGAATCCATCGCTCATTTTCGAATCACTCCTTCCAGCATTTCTGCACACTGCCGACCGGCGGTTAAAAGATTAAAATACTGCTCCATCGCCCGTCTTCCATGAAGTCCCTGCTCCCGCATTTTTTGTCGATCCAGCAGCAATGGCTTCAATGTCTCGGCAAGCCGTTCGGGACTATTCGGTTCGTATAGCATTCCGGCATCGCTTAATTGAGCGTACTCCGGAAAAACGCCCGCCGCCGGCTGGACGAAACCAACGCCGGAAGCCATCGCCTCCAGTACGCACAGGCCATACGCCGCAGGCTTGCGAAACGGCACACACATCACAGAGATTGAACGCAGAAAATCGCTTCGGCTTTGCACACTAAAATCATCTATAAACACTATCTGGTTTTGAAGTTTCCATAGACGAATCTGACTTTGCAGTCGGCCAAGCAGAGCCTCGTCGTCGCAGGTCTTTCCGCCGCAGATGTTTACCCGAATGTTTTGCAGGCGTTCATCACCCGCCAAAATATGCACCGCTTCAATCAGTATATCGAGGCCGTTATCCACACACATCCGGGCAAGGTAGCCTATCGTTGGAATTTCCGGGAAATTGGACACAGGCTCGTAATCATCAAGATTTAATCCCAGATAGAGACATTGTATTTTTGACGGGGCAAGAGCGAGCTTTTTTGCCATAAACGATTGATAATATCGACTCACGGCGATAAACAAATCCACATGCGCAGCACACTGCCGCATCAATCCCCAGACCCGCTGCGACCAGGGATTGCCGAGGCCGTCAATAAAACCGTCCTCATCCTGCAAGAAACTGACGACCGCACAACCCAGCTTTTCGCGGATGGGCCTGGCCAACCCCAAAAGCAGCGCATTGGACAAAATCACCACATCAGGCTTATTTCCCGGCAGGATGAGCCACTCCAAAAGCCGCTCCAGTTCCTTGAATTGCTTTCCATCCATCCCCTGCAGCATCGACAGGGTTGTCTCACCAAGCTGTCTGGCGCTGGTCATTTTCGCATTGACGGCCAGTTTGGATAGCAGCTTCGGCGAATCGAGGAGACTATCGAGCCACCGCGGCGTTTTGCGAAAAAAATTGAACTTCTGCTGAAGAAAGACATTCACGCCTCCAAAAAACATCGGCCCTTTGGAAATGTCCCGATGTTCAGCACCAGCGGGCAGATACATCGGCAAGGCAACCGCGTCGTGTCCAAGTTTGTAAAGTTGGCGCAGAAACACCGCATCGCGAATGCAGTTTTCGCAATAAAATCCCCCTCCCGCTCCCGGCAACAAATGAATAATTCGCATATCCGACTCCACATCTACTACGGCCAATCGGACATAGAATACCGTATTTGCGTTATCAACGCAAGCATCGAATTGGGGACAAACCCAACATCCTACAATTGAGCTTCGAC
>CAZVXR010000158.1:0-4482 GCA_964630865.1 uncultured Pirellulales bacterium
CTAATTTATATATATCGTCAAACTCTGCATTGAAAGGCATCAGTACAAAAGCAAAAACAGTATCATCTTGCGCCATTGTTTATCCTCAAATCTATACTTATTTTTTCATTTTTTTTCTATCCTGCGGCTCGGCGAGATAATTTGCCCGTGAGGTAACACGTTTTCCAGTTTTGGTTTCGAGGTCTTTTCTGGCCTTGCCCGCCACTTCGCCGCCTTTGACGGCGGCCTCTTTGTTTTTGACAAATCCTTGCGCATCCGTAACGCGGGTTATTTCGGTTGTCGCCGCTTCGCCGAGCATCGAGAAAATCAATTCTAAATCGTTCATATGGTCGCGCAGATTTTCACGCTTTAAGCCCTTGAATTTTTTGTATTGTGATGGCGTCAGGCCAAAGGCCGCTTTGGAAATTTCCGCCGTCAGGATGGCGTATTCCGGCTCTTCATCAACACCGCGGTTTTTCCATTCATCGGTAAGCTCCTCACGGATAGCATTCCCCCGCATCCGCTTTTCGATCCAGGCATCCGAGTACCCCTTGGCCTTGTACAGTTCACGGGTACGCTGAGTGGCCAGTTCCGGGTCTTCAATTTCCTGCACCCGCTCATAGCCAACCTTGGCCAGCCAGCGCTTAAACGGTTCGGCTTTGGGTGACGGAATAGCCTGGATTATCCTGAAGAGAGTTTCTGTATTTGCACAATCTGTAAGATATTGCTTGCCGTCTTTTGCGGAAAGTTTCAGTTGTCCGATTTTTTCGGACACCTCAACATAACCCTCTTTCGTAAGCTTTATCTTCAGGTCATTCCAGTACTTACGTGGCCTTTCGCTGTCCGTCAACGCCTCAACCACATCGGTAATCGAAAACCACCATTCATTATTATGAAGGGTTTTTCTGACCTGTTTGCCCTTAAATACCGCAATTTTCGTCGTTTCCATAAGCCTTTGCTCCAAAAAAGCCCGATTCCTACCGTTACAATAGGATTATATCATGTTAGCTTAATTTTCCAAACAAAATCCGAACATCTGTCAACTTTTCCTTTTCGCTCTTTCAATTAAAAAAGGCCTGCCGGAGTTACCGACAGGCCTTTTGTTTTTGCATTAAGCGGGGTGTACTCGCTTATTTCTTTTTGCATTTGCCTTTGCAGCAGCAGCTCTTTTCGGCGATCACTGCCTGGGCGGCGGCAATCCGCGCGATGGGCACACGGTACGGTGAGCAGGACACATAGTTCATACCAATCCGATGGCAGAACTTGACGCTGGTCGCTTCACCGCCGTGTTCGCCGCAGATACCGACCTTGAGGTCTTTGCGGGTCATACGGCCTTTCTCGATGGCCATCTTGACCAACATCCCGACGCCTTCCTGATCGAGGCTTTGGAACGGGTCGGCCTTGAAGATGCCTTTGCCGCCTTCTTTTTCGTTGGCAACATAAACCGGCAGGAATCGGCCGGCATCGTCACGCGACAGACCCAGTGTCATCTGCGTCAGGTCATTGGTGCCGCAGGAGAAGAACTCCGCAACTTCCGCAATCTGATCAGCCAGCAAGGCAGCACGCGGAATTTCAATCATCGTGCCGACCAGGTACTTGACTTTGGACTTGGCTTCTTTAATTAAACCATCGGCCAATTTCTTTGTCTGGTCAACCTGGATCGCCAGTTCTTTTTTGTCAATGGTCAGCGGGATCATGATTTCCGGCAGAACCTTGATGCCCTTCTTGGTGCAGGCGATGGCGGCCTTAATGATCGCGGTAACCTGCATATCCAGAATTTCCGGATAGGTGATGCACAGACGGCAGCCGCGGTGGCCGAGCATCGGGTTGGACTCGTGGAGCTGTTCGCAGCGGTGCTTGATCTTCTCAACTGAAATACCGGTAACCTTGCTCAATTTTGCAAAACCTTCATCGTCTTTCGGCGTAAACTCATGCAGCGGCGGGTCAATCAAACGAATCGTAACCGGCTTATTGTTCATCGCTGCAAAGATACCTTCAAAGTCGCCTTGCTGGTACGGAAGCAGTTTATTGAGAGCGGCTTTGCGCACTTCAACGGTGTCGGCCACGATCATTTCCTGCATCGCCAGGCGGCGTTCTTCGGTTTCAAAGAACATGTGCTCGGTACGGCAAAGCCCAATACCTTCGGCTCCCATCTTGATGGCATTGATGGCATCGGCAGGCGTATCGGCATTGGTGCGGACTTTTAAGGTTCGGATTTCGTCGGCATACTTCATAATGACCTGGTATGCGGCGGGCTGTTCGGGCAGTTGAAGCGGAAGCTGGCCGAGATACACATCGCCGGTATTGCCGTCAATGGTAACATAGTCGCCCTGCTTGATCACATTGCTGCCGATTTTCATACTCTTGGTATTGTAGTTGATATCCAGCGCTTCACAGCCGACGACGCAGCACTTGCCCCAACCGCGGGCAACGACCGCAGCGTGACTGGTCTTGCCGCCAGTGGCGGTCAAGATACCTACCGCCGCGTGCATACCGCCAACGTCTTCGGGGCTGGTTTCTTTGCGAACCAGGATGACTTTATTGCCCAGATCGGCCACTTCTTCGGCTTCGGCAGCAGTAAAGACAACCATACCGCTGGCAGCGCCGGGAACGGCGTTGATGCCGGTTGCGATTTTCGTAGCCGTCTTGGCCGCTTTAGCGTCAAGCTGGGGATAGAACAACCGTTCGATATCTTCCGGGGTAATGCGTGCCACGGCTTCTTCTTTGGTCAGGAGCTTTTCTTTGACCATATCGGCGGCAATCTTAAACACGGCAGCCGCGGTGCGTTTGCCGGTGCGGCACTGGAGCATATACAGTTTTTCTTCCTGAACAGTAAATTCCAGGTCCTGCATATCTTTGTAGTGCTTTTCGAGCTGGAGGCGAACCTGGCAGAGCTGTTTGTACGCCTTAGGCAGCAGCTTGCCCAGATCAGACAGCTTCAGCGGAGTACGGATACCGGCCACCACATCTTCGCCCTGGGCGTTGATCAGGCAATCGCCATAGAAGATGTTTTCGCCGGTATTGGGGTCACGGGTAAAGCAAACGCCCGTACCGCTGTCGTCGCCCATATTCCCGAACACCATCGTCTGAACATTGACGGCGGTACCTTTCAGGTCGCTGATTTTTTCCACGCGGCGGTAGGTGACGGCCTTGTCAGCTTCCCAGCTTCCAAAGACGGCGCCGATAGCGCCCCAAAGCTGCTCATACGGATCCTGCGGGAATGACTGTCCCTTCATGTTTTCAGAATAGAACTTTTTGAACTGAGCACAAAGTTCTTTGAGGACGTCGGCGCTAAGTTCCGGGTCGGTCTTGACGCCGGCTTTGTGTTTGGCATGATGCAGCATCTCTTCCATCGGCTCTTTGGAAAGCCCCATCGCGGTGGTGCTGTACATCTGGATAAACCGGCGGTACGCATCATACGCAAAGCGGGGGTTATTGGTCTTTTTGGCCAGACCTTCGACGGACTTGTCATTAAGACCGAGGTTAAGAATAGTTTCCATCATACCCGGCATCGAGCGGGCAGCGCCGGAACGAACCGAAAACAGCAGCGGGTCATTGACGTCGCCGAACTTTTTACCCATCGACTTTTCAACTTTGGCCATGTTCTCACGAACCTGGTTTTTCACTTCATTGGAAAGCTTTCTGCCCTGCTTGTAATAATCTTCGCAGCAGGGAACTGAAATGGTAAATCCGGGAGGAACCGGCAGGCCCGCCGCGGTCATATCCGCAAGACCAGCGCCTTTGCCGCCCAGAATCATCTTTCTTTCGCTTTCCGTTTTAGCAACCGTCATCCCCTCAGCCTTGGCCCCGCCGAAGAAGTAAACTAACTTGCTTACCTTGGCCGGTGCCGCTTTTTTGGCCGAGGCTTTCGCTTTCGCTTGTGCCATCTTTTGTTCTCCTAAATTATCAAAAACAAACTGTTTTATAGTATTGCGTTTTGGCGTAGACCCCGACCGTCGGGGTACGGACTATTTCTTCGCAAAGTTAAAGAGGGTTGAATATAGCTCACTTTTCACAATGTGTCAACATGGAAAAACATTTAAGACAGTGCAAAACAATGTTTTTGCAACATTGAGAACAATAACATCTGCCCACAATAACTCTCATTGTGGACATAAAATGGCTCTTAGCGTCTAATTCATTTCAATAAACGCACGTAACATCGAACAATACAGGAGTAGCAGGAGACCCGATCCCCACAGGCATTGAACCATACCCAGCGCATAAAAAAGCCGCGATGTGTAAACACCGCGGCTTTGGAATTTCATAACACCCTATACTTTTTAGACAGCCTGACGACGACGAAGATAACCAACCACCGCTATACCAATTGAACCCAAAACCAAGGCACCCGGCGCCGGAACGGCATAGATAATCTGATCCTGGGCCAGTCCTCCAGCTAAAGTAGTGAGATTCAAGACGCGAACATTACCGTAAGTATTCCAGCCACCTGCAACCGCTGTATCTGCGGCAGCAACATATTTCTTCCACACGGTCGAAGAA
>CAZVXR010000159.1:0-4957 GCA_964630865.1 uncultured Pirellulales bacterium
GAACTCGCCCCGGCAAAATCAATCGAAGCCGTCAGCGTCTTCTTAAATGGCGGCAGACAAATCCGGCTGGTACACGCAAGCCCGGTGATGGTTACATTGACATCCACAATTCCAGATTCCGGGCCGGATGTAATCGGCAAAATAACCTCGAAATTGCCAACAAAGACGTCGATGTTTTTTTCTTCCGCCGGATTATAAAAAGATTTAGGCGTTGGCAGTATCATCTTGGCAAACGTCACTCCATCCGCCTGGCCGCCGACCTTGAGTTCCATTCCCTCTGCCGGCGCCGATTTAGCGGTTGCGTAATAATGCAGATCGCTCGTCCCAGCAAAAACCGCCGCAATCGCCGGCTGGCCATTAAACGTCACCGGCTCGATTTGTCCGATAGATCGCTCCTTACCCTCCCGTGCCAGCTCCACCGGCTCAGCGCCAAAAGCCGCCGCTCCGGCCAGCACAGATGCCGCCAGCCCCAACCGTATCATCCTCTGTCGCCAGTTCATTCGTAATCCCTTCACTAAAACCGTAAGACTCTAATACCCCCAATTTTACGTCTTTTCTACCCGCAATCCAGACAAAAATTCCCACATCCGCCCCCGTTCGCCCTTAATGTAACCCAAGCATCCTGCTTCGGGTAAATATCGATTCGTACAAGGGTAGGGGCGGGTTTGAAACCCGTCCCTACACGGTTGTCCGAATTGGTTCGGGCAATAAAACATTTCCTGCCGCTCATCAGTGTTCCCATCTGGGCCGTATTGCGGTTGGTCTTATCTGTACTCATAGTTTACCCGGATCCTTCCAGAGACATTTGCTGAGCAAGTCCTCCCGAATTTCCTGGGCGGACTTCACTCGATTTGGGTCTTCCGGCAGTTGTTCGGCGCAGTAGAGTTTCTTTACGAGTTTTTCGAGAAAAACTCGTATTCGACTTTTGCTTTGTGGTTGTAGTTGTTCAGACGGTTCCATGATTTACACTCCTTGACGAAACGATAACAATAAAAAAAGCCTTCCGGGAATCCGATCCCGAAAGGCTTTTATAAGTTCTATGTAATTCTACAATGAGACTTTAAAGATTCCTTCTGCGGATAAGGATAAGCGAATTAAGGATTACGGTATTCCTCATGTAACCTGCAGTTACAGAGCGCAGTCCAAGGGCCTTGGGGCGATGGGCCTTGTCAGTGACATGTTTAGATTGTCCCGCAAAAACGTTCATTTTAGAATCCTATATTGATCAGTAGGGGTGTCCGCAAAAGAAGACGACTCTACCGAACATCAATATATCTATAAGACACTCCAAGTCAAGATTCGTTATGAAAAAAATAATATTTTTAAAAAAATTGGAAAAACGAACCCATACTGCGGCGACCGACTCACCACACCGCCGCGCCGTTTTTGGTTAAATCCAATAATCGGGATGGCGTTTCGGGCATGGCGGTGCGTGCCGACAGATACGCCGACTCGATGACGGCCATCGTATAAAGGTCGATCCCCGGAGCCGGGTAAAGCGGCGTTTGCTGGGGGGACTGAATCGCGTTGGCAAAATTGAGGAGCAAGTCCTGCATCCCGTGAAATTGCTCCGGAGCGAACTGGACAAGCTCGGTCTGGTTGCCGTCGTTATCGGTGATGGAAAAATCATCGCGGGTCAGTGTGATAAATTTGTCTTTGCCGTGGATACGCAGATGCCGCCGTGCTGGGCCGAGTGTGCGGCTGGCCGTAACCTGCGCCACCAGCGTTTCCGAAAACCGCATCAGGATCATCGCGTTGTCTTCGGTGATGCTTAGCCGCTGCTGGCGGTCGGGAGCCTGGCTGACAAGCTGGGCATAAACCTGCTGCGGCATCCCAAAACACAGGACGATCTCATCCATCAGGTCGTACGCATTTTGAATCAGCACCCCGCCCCCGGCCATCTGCGGATCGAGCAGCCACCGTTTCTGCGGCTGAATTTCACCCTGCGGCACATGGCAGATTGCGGTAATCAGATGCCAATAGTCCGGTTCCGATTGCGACAAAATCTCCCGCAAACGCATCACCGCCGGCTCAAATCGTCCGGGCAGAGCTAACACAAAATGCACCTGTTCTTTGCGGGCTAACTGAATGAACGAGGCGCATTGCTCAAAAGTCAGCCCCGCAGGCGGCATCTTGATAATATGGCATTTATTCTGAATCGCCTGACGGATATGGTCGGCGCAAAGATGCAGCGGCGCCCCGACGATCACTACATCCGCCGGATTTTGCATAACCATCCGTCGGAAATCGATATAAGCGGGGCATTCGTACTGCCGGGAGAAAATCTGTCCAAGCTGCGGGTCTTCATCCGAAAGGGCGACAAGCTTGTACAGTTCTGTTGCTGCTGCCTGTTCCAGCATCTTTTGAACCGGCTCGGTTAGCCCCATCACAGACAATCTTAGTTGTTTATTTTCCATAGGTTATGCGAATTAAAACAGCGTTTCAACGCTCGAAAACGACATCATTCAGCGCAGAGGCATTATATCATTCGGCAGGGAACTGTCCAGACAAACTCATTTTGGGGAATATGCCAAGAGGGTGTTTCATGCAAAAAGGGGTCTTGTTAAGGATAACTGCGAATACGGACTAACACGCCATTGCGTGGAGTCGACGGTCGCGTATTTCCTGAGCAACCTTAAAGCCAGCGTCGAGGGTTGTTGAAAATTCCGGATCAAGCGCATCGTTTATATGATGGGTTGACAAGAAACTCTCAGCCAGCGTTGTGGCATTCACAAAGCCGTCGCGCTTGACTTTCTGGTGCATCCATTGAATAATTTGATCTTCGGTCATATCTTAATTCTCCTGATACGTTCTCGCCAACGACGAAAATCGTATCTGAATGACATGTTTATGAAGTAGCTATCGGCAAAACTCCCCGAAAAAGACCAGTTTTTTTACAAAATTCCTAAAAAAATCACTTTATCAGGACTAATAGTGCAGATTTTTTGAATTTTGTCCGATAAAAATTGAAGAAATTGTAAAGTTATTGACGATGATTACGACAATACCTATTATAATATCAATGCTGATAGAGATGGATATTGAGATTTTTACGGATGAAAACCTCGGTGAATTAAGGACAATTGATTATGAGAATCATAGCTGTTATCAACCAAAAGGGCGGTGTAGGAAAAACGACCATTTCGATCAATCTTGCCAGTGCGATGGCTTCGCGCGGGCATCGGACGCTTCTGATTGACATGGACCCGCAATCCCACTGTGCTGTCGGCCTTGCCATTCCGGAAGAGCAGATTGAACACAGCATGTTTGATATCCTGATTGGGCAGGCTCGCAATGAGCACCTTCGCATCAGCGAGATTCTGTGGAAGATTTCCGACCGGTTCGAGTTGGCTCCATCGACCATTGACTTGGCGACATTCGAGACGCAGACTGCCGGCCAGCCGGATCGCGAAAACTGCCTGAAGAACGTGCTGTCGTCTATCCAGAATGACTACGACTATGTTATTATCGACTGCCCGCCGTCGGTGGGCCTGCTGACATTCAATGCTCTGCGAGCGGCGTCGGATGTTGTTGTTCCAGTGGAAATGGGATATTTTTCTCTGCATGGTTTAAGTAAGCAGCTTGAAACCCTCAATGCTCTCTCGCAGCACAACCCAGAGCGTCCCAATGTGATGGTCTTGGGCAGCATGTATGATATTCGGACTAAAATGGGTCGTGAAATTCTGGGCGAACTGCGGAAGCGTTTCAGCGGCCGGATATTCAAGACCGTCGTTAACTTTAATACCAAGCTCAAAGAAGCTGCCAGTCTTGGCCAGCCCATCAGCGAATATGACCCGTCCAGCAAAGGCTTTAAGGATTTTCTGTCGCTGGCCGATGAATTAGTCGGCATCGACACGCATACCCACAAGGCCGAGATGGTCAATACGCTTCAGGATCGTCTTAAATCCATCAGCGCCAGCGCGGATGAATTGCTTGCCTCGATTCAGGAACCTAAAACCTCGGTTGAGCCGAACGTTCAGGCGACGCTCGAGCAGAAGCTTGCCGAGTTTTATGGGGTTCGCTGTCAGGAAGGATTGGTTGTCTTTTCCGCCCTGTACCCGCGGGCCGAGACTGTCCAGATCGCCGGCGACTTCAACGGCTGGAAACCCGAACAAACGCCCCTGCAGAAAACCAGCGACAACGGCAACTGGATGCTCAAGCTGCCGCTTGAAAAAGGCAATTATCGTTATCGCTTAGTGGTTGATGGCCAGTGGCAGCAGGACCCGTACAACGAAGCAACTGAAATGAATCCGTTTGGCGAATTCAATTCGATATTGAGTATTCAGTAAATAGTAACACAGAGTGTACCATCATACCATAAAAACGGCGGCCTGACTCCCCGCCGTTTTTGTTGCGCCAAGGGCGGAAATGAAGAAATCACGAAGGGCTTAACTGGCTCTGCTTCGCAGGATTTAGAAGTGAAACTTTGCCGATAGATGGTAGAATAATGTCTTGTATGAAACGAAAAATAGGGGTACAATCACAGGCGAAAATGGGTTTTGAAAATGAAGATTTCAAGATGAATGGGAAGACAGAAAAATAGCACAGGCAAGCTGTTGTTTTATAACAGGTGGCGCAAAAGCAGGTTTTGAATGAACACAGTTGAACGTTTTGAAAAAGTGATGCGTTTTGAGCCGGTCGATCGATTGCCGATGATGGAATGGGCTTTTTACTGGAATGAGACGACAGGCCGCTGGTATAAAGAGGGATTACCCAAAGATGTTCTGCCGCATCGGGATATTTGTGTCTATCTTGGCATGGACAGCTATCGCCAGTTGTGGGTGCCGCTTCGGACGGAGAACTGTCCTGTTCCGTCCCATCATGGAGCGGCATTGATTCATAATACTGAGGATTATGAAAAGTTCCTTCCGCACCTGTTTCCCTCAAAGCCTTACGATGTGGAGATGTTAAAGGCATGGGATGCTGAACGAAAGGCCGGCGACACGGCGATCTGGCT
>CAZVXR010000160.1:0-1844 GCA_964630865.1 uncultured Pirellulales bacterium
TACCGCCCCAAAGGGGCATAATATATCAGCCCAGGGCAACGCCCTGGGTAGGCGTCAAATCAAAATCAAGCCCTGAAAGGGCGACATAATGCTAAATTTTACACACGGCTAAAGTGTTACAAAAATTTCATAATTCAAAACGTAGGACTCAAAACTAATTTATCTCTTCCCGTTCTTCATGCTCTTCATGGTAAAAAAATAAAATAGGAAAAATTCCAAAACTAAGAACTAAGAACTTTTTTCTCTGTGTCCTCTGTGGCAAAAAATTCTGTAAATCCCGTTAATCCTGTCTAAAAATAAAAATGGAAAATCCATAAAAATATGTACGATGAAAAATCATCCAAGCTTCCGTTCTTAACCCCCGAATTAGGTTCAATCGCTGGCATGATCAAGCAGCGTCCCGAAGACTTTTTTGTCGAGGAAGTCCCGATCTATCAGCCCTCCGGCGAGGGAACGCATATCTATGCTCAGATTGAAAAAACAGGGCTTTCCACGCATGATGCCATTGCCCGGATTGCCGCGGCTCTGGGTGTCCGGCGGATGGACATCGGCTATGCCGGCCGCAAAGACGCCCAGGCGGTAACACGCCAATGGATTTCCATTGAGCATATCGACCCTGACAAACTGTTGGCGATCGATAACCCCCAGATTAAAGTGCTCAAGACCGACCGCCACGGCAACAAGCTCAAAGTCGGCCACCTGCGGGCCAATCGATTTGCTTTGCGAATCCGCAATTTATCCATTCCAGCCGCCCAGGCCCAGACGATTGCCCAAAAAATTATGGACGTGCTGATACGTCGTGGTGTGCCGAATTATTTTGGCCCGCAGCGGTTTGGCGGGCGTGCCGACAGCGACAAACTCGGCTTGCTGCTGATTAAAAACGACACGACTGAATTTTGCCGCCTGTTTCTCGGTGATCCGGCAAATGAAACCGATCCCCGGCTGATCGAAGCGAGGCAGCTCTATGAACAGGGCGAGTATGAAAAGGCTCTCGAATGCTGGCCGCGTTCCTATCACGATCATCGCCGGATGCTCAAAGAGATGGTTCGCACCAGCGGCAACTGCAAGCGTGCTTCGCGCGCTCTGGATGATGCGATGAAAAATCTGCTGGTCTCGGCATGGCAATCGGCAATATTTAATAATGTTCTTGCCGCTCGGATGCCGCAGATTGATACCCTCCTCAAGGGCGATATGGCAATCAAGCATGACAACGGTGCGTGCTTTGCGGTTGAAGATGCCCAGGTTGAGCAGCCGCGGTGCGAGCGGTTTGAAATCAGCCCGACTGGCCCCTTGTTTGGTGTACGGACAACGCGCACAACCGACGCGGCAGGCGATATTGAAAATCCATTCTTGGAGCAGACCGCATTATCCGAAGACGATTTCCGCCGCATCAAAAACTTCGGAGCCCGCGGCGGCAGGCGTGCCCTGCGTTTTCAGCCGCGCGGCGTACGCATCGAAACCGGCACAGACTATCGCGGCGACTATCTGGAAATGGCATTCGAATTAGACAGCGGCTGCTACGCGACAACCCTCCTGCGTGAAATCACCAAAACCGACATCAGCTAACATATTACCTTTTTTGTATTTGTGGTTTTGAATTTGTTTAGAATTTAGAATTTCCCTCCCTGCCATCTGTGGCAAAAAAAGAATTCAGAATTCAGGAGTCAGAAGTCAGAAGTGGAATTTTTGTGTCTTTAATTTTCACCATGAAGCCCTTGAAGATAAAAATAGAAAAATTTGTAACATTTTAGCTAAATGCAGTTGATAGTTATTGTTCTTGTTGTTCTGTTACCGCCCCAAAGGGGCATAATATATCAGCCCAGGGCAACGCCCTGGGTAGGCGT
>CAZVXR010000161.1:0-1827 GCA_964630865.1 uncultured Pirellulales bacterium
CCGCGGAAATCGAGAAAATCATTATCGCCGTGATTGATAAAAAACTGGTTGGTCGCGCTGTCCGGATTGGCAGTGCGAGCCATCGCGATGCTGCCGCGTTTGTTCTTTAGGCCGTTGGACGCCTCATTGACAATCGGGTCATTGCTGGGTTTAGACTGCATGGTTTTGGTCATTCCGCCGCCCTGAATCATAAAGCCCTTGATCACGCGATGAAAAATCGTACCGTCATAGCCGCCATTATTGACGTATTCGAGAAAATTTTTCACCGAAATCGGCGCCGCAGCAGCATCTAACTCAATCGTTATATCGCCCAGTGTTGTCTGCATTTTTACTTTTGTATCCGCCATTTTTTGCCTTTCTTGCTGGCTCCGCTTAGGAGCTTTTTTGGTTTTTCTGATTTAATTCCACACACAGATTCTTATAATACACAACCTTGTCCCATCCAAGCAACACGATCGGAAACGCCGACTTGTTATGGCATAACGGCTCGTCCAGGTCAACCATTTTCCGGCATAATTCCCCATCCGGCGTGCCGGGAATAGGGGAAAATTCACTGAGCATCACGCGAATCCCGAGCGAGGAAGCATACCGCATCGATTCTTCCACATGCTGCATATCGCTCAAAGGATGGCCAAGCATCTCATAGGCGATAATCGAATCTGCTGCCGCTCCCGCCGACCGCAGGGCCTCTACCGCCGCGGCCAGATCGCCCACGGTCAGTTTAGAACCGGTTTGCTTTTGAAATTCCGCATTGACGCTTTCATAGCCGAGATAAAATGTCTTCATTCCGGCCCGTACCAATCGTCGAGCCATTTCTGAATCAATCAGCCGGGCGTGCATTCCGTTGGGCGTATGAAAATGAACGCCGCCGCCCTGCCGCTCCGCGGCATCCAAAAATGGAATCAAAATCGACTCCGGCTGATAGAGCAGCGCATCATCATAAAATGCGACATTTGACACCCCAACCTGCCGCATCGTCTGGTAATCCCGCATCACTTCATCCAGCGGACGAGCCGCGAATCGCTCACCCCGCACGGGTACATAACAATACGAACAGCGAAAGGGACACCCTTGCGTCAGCTTGATTGCGCCCGTTCCCAAAACAGGATACAACTCCCACGCCGGCGGGTAATACTCATCAGGCGGAGTTAGCCCCAACGCTTCCCACATCGGCTCAAGGTTGTCGCCCTGGATAACCACATCGGCGCCAAGACGTTGGGCATGATCGGGGCAGGCGGTAGCATAAAATCCGCCAACGACAATTTTTGCCCGCGGCACAGCTTTCCGTACCGCGTCAATAACCTCTCTAACGCCGGGATACCAATACGTCATGACCGACTGAATGAACACATAGTCAAACTGGGCATTGTCCCTAAGAAACTGAACGAAATGCTCTGCGGGCAACCCAAAGCGTTTGTAATGTCGAGGGATATTTTTGAGCGACACTGGCTTATCGATGCGGCGCTCGATGAATTTACCTCGACCCGTGGGGTCTTTGTCGGTATCGCGGCTAACCGCAAGCGGATGCCGACGATCTAAAAAATCATACAACATCAACTCCGCCTGCCCCCGCAGCATTCCGGCGACCGTCAGCAAGCCCAGCGGCCGAAGCCAAAAATCATACGCTGAAAAATCATAAATCGGCGGATTGACAAATAAACATCTGGGTTTGTCGCTTCGCATCATGTCTGATTCATCCCCCGACCAACGCGCATAAAAATCCGGACAGGGGGCTCTTGTCAAGCTCACTGTCCGGCAGATATTTAATCACGAAAGCCTTAGGCGGGATTGCTGCTGAAAATCCGCGCCATGCGTTCTGATTTTTTC
>CAZVXR010000162.1:0-2204 GCA_964630865.1 uncultured Pirellulales bacterium
ATCATCAAAGGAAAAATACAGGATATACTGAGGCGGCGTTTGTCGCTCGTCCAGCAGAATCTGAATCGCTTGTTTAACAGCCGTGCTTTTGCCGACACGACGTGGACCTGTTATAGAAATCGCCTGATTGATTTGAGACAAATCATCCAACACCTGGCCAACAATTGGCCGACGGTACACCGGTAATTCTTCCCGCCATGAATCCCCCTGAGTCCACCAAGGATTATACGGTGCTAAAATGGCCTCTATATCCAATGGCACTGTCACGTGTAACATGTTATTAAAGCGTTCTTTATGATTTATCGATTTATTCGTTCCAATCCAATGATCGGCTTACGTTTCCCGTGCTCATGGTGCCGTTGTTCGGGCACAGGGAATACGCGCGATTCTGAAGGAATCTTGAATCGTCAGGGCAATCCGTTTTGAAATTTCAGATTACCTCTCTTTCTGCGCGAGTGCCGTTGCCTGCATGGCTTGTTTGTATAAATGTCTTGGTTTCATCATAAGCGAATAAGACTTGGGGCGGCGTTTGACGACACGAGGCTCGATACGGCCGGGACGATTGCCGACTTCGTTGCGGGCAATTTGAAGCAGGTTGTAGTGGCCCAGCGTTTGCCGGATGGAAGGGTCCGGCGGCATTAGCCATTGCGACAGAAGCGCATTGCACCCCAGGGTAAAACTCATCTGCCGGGCAAGCTTGTCGTGAACCGACGCCGCCTGCGCGCAAACCCATCGGACGAGATTATACGCCAGCAGAGTCGTCTGGAATTCACGACCAATCATCTGGGGCGACTGGCATCGCAGATGGTCCAGATTCAGCATCTGTTTAATCGAAAAGATATCCAGTTCCGCATACCATCGATAGCCGTACAGTTGCCCGATTTGTTCTGCTGGAAAGCGTACCGGGTCCAGCAGTGTTGTTGCGACCTGAAGCGGTTCAGTCTGCCCGGGACTGGTGGCGGTAAACGTGACAATCCGTATAGTCATCGTCTCCGGAATGGAGTCGTACAGGTCCTGACTCATCCATTTGGCTTTTTGCGGACGATACCAGGTATCCAGATAATCGTTATCCCCCAGCCAGAGGACTTTGGATTCATCCACTTTCCGGAGCTGATGCAGACGCATACACACATCCACACCGCGTAGGCTTAGCATGGCTAACATCCAAAAGGAGCAAAAGTAGCGATCCGCCAGCAATACCTCGCCTAACTTAAAACAATCCATGACTTTTCGCAGTAACGCCGATTCGCCGGTTTCTTTGCCGGCATACGGCCCGACGGCCGTATCATAAATACAAGCTGTCGCCAGCGACAGAACGGCACAGACCCGGGCGATGGGGAAACCCACACCGGGTGTTTGCGCTTTCATCTGGGGAAATACCGCTTGTGTGTCCGGCATATCCGGCATGGTAAAGGTAAAACCGTCGACCAGCTTGACCTGCTTACCCTGCCAGAGCCAGGCAGCGGGAGTACGCGGGGTCATGGATTCGGCGATATCACGCACCAGTTGTCGCAGTACGTCGGCCGAGAGTTTCTGCCGGGCCCGGCAGTACTCTCCCGAATCCGATCCCGGCGGCAGCAATCCCCGGTCCAGCAGATACCGTGTCGCATGCGTCACGGCCGCGTTGCATGAACGCTGTTTGCCGTCCTGGAGGACCTGGCCGAGAAAAGACCACAACGTCAACCCCGTATTCCACAGGTCTTTTTCCCCAGTGCCAAAGAGGGCGTCCTTTTCGGCGAACCGTTGCCTGACTCGGTCGGCCGACAGGATGCTGCCGAATGGAAGCGATCGATCCGAAAAAGAAAGTTGATCCAATATCGAAAATCCCGGATTGAAACCGCGTCCTTGACATGATACACTTCTATCCATAAAAAACCTCTCTGGCTAAAATATGCTATCCAAGCCAGAGAGGTTACATAAAATATCGGCCAGAGAGGACCAAATACTTTACTGCCCGATTAATTTAACAAAAATGCCGTCAGGCAGCAAGACATCCTATGCGCCTATATAAAGAAAACATGACAGTGCCATTGGGGCCAGACACCTCATCTTTGCGTTTTTTTTGAGGTTGCAAATGCTTCCTGAAAACGGTAGAGTAAGCGCGAAATATCAAATTTTGCGGTTTATTCGTCTAATTGAGTAATTTCCAATGTTCAACAAAGGCGCCTGAAAAAACTTTTGTCGGGCGAGGCGAGGTTGTGTAT
>CAZVXR010000163.1:0-9191 GCA_964630865.1 uncultured Pirellulales bacterium
CGCACGAATGGATGACTCGGTTTCGCGATAACACAGCGATTGCCACTGATTGATGTGCGCTGGAATTGACGGCTTCCATTCCATGGAATTGCCGGGGGTCAACGGCTGATGTTCCGTCTCTTTTTGTCTGAGACTGATGTCGTAATCGTATTTATAGCGTAAATAATTGCCGATCCGGAAATAGCGGATATTTTTGTTCCGCATTTTGGATCTATCGCCGTAGTCGTGATAAATCACGGCAGCGGGCCAATAGATGATTGCATTTTTCAAATCAAACGCCTGCATCAGCCGCCAGGAGAAATCTATCCCCTCGTGTCCGAACAGCAGCGGGTCCTGCCCGCCGACCGCTCGCCAGGCCCAGGCTAAAAACGCGGCGTTGCCTTCCTGATTACACGTTGTCGAGTAGGGTGTATCGCCCAGATCGCATAGCGGAGCGGTATGGCCTGATGGAGTCTTGGGGAGCGTTTTCCCGCGAAGGCCCAGAATGCGGTATGTTTGAAATGCCTGTTCGATAGTCGATAGGTAATTTTCGGGAATCAGGGCATCATCGTCGATAAAGACCAATGTGCGGCCACGGGCGAAATGGACGCCGATATTGCGTCCTTCGGCAGGCTTGAAATTAATCGGTGATTGTATGATGCAATCGGCGTTGTCTTGAATTAATTTCAACTCTGTGCCGCCGTTATCGACCAGCAGGGTTTCAAAATCGCGATAGGTTTGAGCGGCCAGATTGTCCAGAAGTGCGCTAACCTCTTGGGAACGGTCGCAGGTTACAATAATCACGGACATCGCCGGGGCGGTCTGGGTCTTACGCCGGTCGAGTCGGGGGATTTGATTGTAATCCACCGCGGCCTGATACTTGGCCATCAGCCGCTGCGCGCTGACCATTTGTCCGGATTCGAACGCACTCTGCGCATCCTGGAATATTCGCAGTGCACCGGTCAGTGTATTGTCTTTGACCGGTGTAATCGGCACTGCCGAATAATCAATACACCGCGTACCCTGATTGATAATATGATGGATTAGCTTTGAACCGATCAAACGTTCGCTGGCTTTTACGGTCAGCGCTGCCAGCTTTAACCCGTAATAGAGCTTCCATAGGGTCAGAAACTGGCTTTCAGATTCAGCCAGCAGCGACGGACAAGCCGCCTGTCGGCTAAGATTGTACATACATTGGAAAAAATGTTCGGCGCTTTGTATCCACTGCCGGCGATCCCAGTTCATCGTATGTTTAATGTGAAATGCAATCGGTGCATCGATTTTTTTAAGCGGGATGCCGGACAGTGCACAGAACGCCGGGAAATAGACATCCCACCAGCTAACGCCCAGACAGAACTGGGACGGGGGCATTTTGCGGAGGACGGATTGATCCATTATAAACAGGTCAATGCCTTTTTCCGAGAGCTTTCCGTTTGGGTCGCCGAGGTAATTGACATTAGTACGCCTGAGATAGACCAGCGATTTTTTCGCCTCCTGTCTGATTTGCTCCCACAATGTAACATTCATACGCAGATGGATGTCGGCGTTGATGATGCCGACAATAGGTCTGCCTGAGGCTCTTAATGCCTCCAGAATGTCGTCAATATAAATCAGCGGCTTGCCATAAAGCTGGCGGCCGTTGCGTGAGGCGGCCGCAAACTGAATTTGGCTAAAATGCGGCTGGAGCGCCTGGATTTCATCGGGGTTATTAATGCTAATCACATCGAAGCCAGCTTGCAGCCAGCTTTGTACGGCCTGCTGCTGATTGGCGATATCTTTGGGCGCAAGGCTGGTGGCCAGAAGAATCTTTGGCGTTTGATTTAAATTGTCTTTTGTATCCATAATAAGTTCCATATATTGTGCCGCAGGTATTCAAACAGAGTATCTGCGCACTTGGCCGGTATTTCATGTGCAAATTACATACCCAATGCGAAATTGGGTCTTTTTCCCCGCAAAATGATTGCAGGCTAAAGATATGTTAAATAATTATACGGCCAGCACCCACAAGCCTAAGGCTTGAAAGCGCCACCCGACCAAAGCTACCTTGTGAATGGCTTTGTTTGGTTTTCCCCATTTCTGTGCTCCTTCTTTTTTCCATTTTTGTTTTCTCCTTTTTTTAACTTAACTTATTTACTTTTTACCACCATTATTATTATAGGGATAATTTGGTAAAAGTCAAGCGGTTTGTTCTTTATTTATTTAACTTTATTTACAGTTATGTCGTTTTTGTGTTTTTAATAAGGGTTTTGTGGGTGATTTTTTTTCAGTTTTTTAATTACTAGACACTTGGCAGAGTATCGATTTTGGGGTATTTTGGGGCATCGTATAAACAGGATGGGAAATGACATTAATCTATCTGCCGTACGGTCTATGTGATCCCAATAAGTTACATGGTCAAGTATCAAAACAGGTATTTAGCCGTGAAAAAAACTGGAAACCGCCACTGGCGGAGGCTATTTTATGCTGGATTCCCGTCCCCGCCTGCGCGAGGACAGGCACTGCGCGGGAATGACAACTCACCAGCCAACAGGCGGCTAATGTGTTACCGAAGGAGTGTTTTGGTGTTTTTCTTTTTGCCACGGATGAAGATAACGCAAGGAAGATTGTCAAAAGAAAATAATTGTCCTTCGTTAAATAATGACTACAATGGGTTTTAGGTAGTTCTGAAAGGGTTTAATTATGAAGATAACGATTGGGATTGTTTTTACCCTGGCATCACTTCTGATTTGCGTAACGAACGGGCAGGGGCAACCTGATAATAAACCAGTTTCTTTCGCATCTGCGCCTCAAAAACTTGCAGATGGTTTTAAGTTCACAGAAGGACCTGCTTGCGATAAAGAGGGGAATGTTTATTTTACCGATATTCCCAATAGTCGAATTCATAAATGGTCTGTTGATGGAAAGCTGTCGACATTTTTGGAAAACTCTGGTCAGGCAAACGGATTGTTCTTCGACAACGATGGCAATCTGATAGCTTGTGCAGGGGGAACAGGAAAAGTAGTTTCTATCGACCCGCAGGGCAGCATCACGGTGTTGGCTGACCGCTATGAAGACAAACCTTTCAATAGCCCCAATGATTTGTGGATTGACCCTCATGGGGGGATTTATTTTACCGACCCCCGATATGGATCGAGAGAAAATCTTCCTCAGCATGGAGAGCATGTTTATTATCTTTTGGCGGACCGGAAAAAACTCATTCGAGTCATTGATGATATGGTCAGACCCAATGGGATCGTTGGCACCCCGGATGGCAAATTACTCTATGTTGCTGACCATGGAGCCAATAAAACCTATGTCTATACGATTAAGTCCGATGGAACACTGTCTGACAAAAAACTGTTTGCTGAGCAGGGATCAGATGGTATGACGATGGATGAACATGGAAATGTCTATTTGACCGCACAAGCCGTTACCGTTTATGATCCTGCGGGGAAAAGGCTTGGAACCATTGACGTTCCTGAAACTCCTTCAAATGTTTGTTTCGGGAGAGACCCCCAAAAAACACTGTTTATTACAGCCCGAACATCACTGTACTCTGTTGAAAGGATTGATATGCAAAACAAACTCTATTCATTTACGATGACCGATATTGACGGCAACCCTGTTTCATTATCAAGCTATCAAGGGAAAGTACTTTTAATTGTCAATGTTGCCAGCAAATGCGGTTTTACCAAACAATATGCAGGGCTGCAGCAGCTCTATCAGAAATATCAGGATCAGGGATTTGTCATTCTGGGATTTCCTGCCAATAATTTTTTAAGTCAGGAGCCTGGAACTGATTCAGATATTAAAACATTCTGTACGACGAAATACAATGTTACGTTTCCCATGTTTTCCAAGATATCGGTCAAAGGGAAAAATATTCATCCCCTGTACCAGTATCTGACCAGTCATAAAGACAATGGGGAGTTTGGCAACTCGATTACGTGGAACTTCAACAAATTCCTAATCGACAAACATGGAAAAACAATTGCTTATTTCGGGTCTAAGGTCGAACCGTTGGACCCTCAGATGATCACTGCTGTGGAAAAGGCATTGAAAGAGTAGTTTGCATGATGATGCCAAAATAAAAAACGAGAGAGCAAGACACGCCGCTCTCTCATTTTTTTAATGGCTCTTGTCGTATAAGATTTAACCTCTCACTATTCCTGCATCAACTACCATCAGCCGTGTAAGCATCCTCAAAGATTCAGCAGGTATCGCTTCGGTTAAGATGACCTTTAAGGCCACTTATTAAGAGCCATATTATCAGGTTTTAGTGTTACGCTCTATAATTTATACTACGTCAAACAGGCACTTGAATCTTTAACTTTTTTGGAAATATTAATACTGGTAATCCGGTTTTTTACTATGCTCCTTTTTGGCTGATGGTGAGCTATTAGGAAAAAACTGCTCCCAGCTTTTTAGAACAGCTTAGGATTGCTCTTGTTGGCTTTTGATCTCGTGAAGACTCTGAAATGGGTTATAGGAAAGTGATTTTAATAAAAACAAAAATAGATGCTTATTAGATTTTGGAGTTTTTTGTGCACAAAAAGACCCCATTTTCAACATCAAATGAGGTTTAAACTGGAGGCGAGGGGATTCGAACCCCTGTCCCGAGACATTTCAGGCCGGTCCTCTACGTGCATAGTCGGTACTTTAGGATTCGCCCAACAGAACGCCTATCGACAGGCTTGCTGCATCGCTATTTCGCTAAGGTGTCGTCTCGATGCCGCGAAAGAAACATCTCGACTATCCCGCTTTGCGTCGCAGGGGCAATCTCACGGGAAAAGACCGCCATTGCGGGTTGCGTAATTTACGCAGCCATTTTGTACTGGTAGTTGCCAGTTAAGTTTTTTAACGGAAGTTTAACGAGGCCAACCGTTATCCTCGACACGCCAACCGACCATCAACTTATCCGGTCGAAGCCTTTCGCCCCCGAAATGCAGAGTGTATTATATGACAAAACGCAGAATCAAACAAGGAAAATATAAATTTGAAGGTGGATAATAGACAGGGGATATCTGATAGCTATTTTCGCCAGGCGGCTTTGCGAACCATCAGCGGGGGCATCTGCTGGGGGGGAACGCGGCTGGTCATATCTTTGCGGACGCAACTGCGCGTATTAGGGAACAGGGCAGGTTCATCCTGTGCCAAAAGCCGCTTAATTCGCAATTTTTTGAGCCAATTTATTAAATTCATCGTTTGCCTATCGTCAAGCATTTTTCTACACCTGTTGTATCGGATAGGAAAAACACGGACTTAACCCGACAATGCTTTTTACTTTCTGGCCTGCAAAGTGTATAATCGCAATCCTCTAAGAGCCAGTAACTAATAACTAAGAACTTCTTATAGGACTATGGTATGATACCTATTAATCGTGAAAGCAAGACCAGCATCCACTTTGGCGTCAATTTTGTCTTTGCGGGGGCGTGGGGACATGAAAAAGGGGCTTTGCTGAATTTCCAGCGGGCTTTATTGGAGGGCGGACTTGAGTTTTCGCAGGCCACCTCCCGGTCCAATGGCTTTACGCTGGTTCGCGCTGAGCCATCGGCATTGCAGGTGGGCTTGGAAGCGACGGCTCCGCAGGTGCATACGCTGCAGCTTATCGCGGGCAATCCGCAGTATGAATTGGAGATGTTTGGTCGGGATTGCGAGGCGGTAACCGCGGCGTATCAGAAAACCTGGCCGATGCCGCAGTATCAGATTCTCAATACCGGCGGCTGCATCCGACACCTGTACAGCACCAAGACCCATGCGTTTCAATATCTCTGGGAACAGCGGTTAGGTCAAGCTCCGCAGGATTTTGCGTTATTGGGCAATCGGCCTGTCGCCGGCGGCGGGCTGCGGCTGGTGATCCCTCCTCATCAAAAAGACAATGCTGAACCGACCAGTATAGAACTTCGCATCGAGTCATTTATGCGGGAAACGCAGAAATTGTTTGTTGAGACCGTCTTTAACTGGCCGAGACCAAGGATTGTTATTGAACAACAAAGCTTCCAAACTCCCGCACGCCTCGCCGAAATAGAATCTTTCGCGGCCAATGATGTGTGGGACTTTATCGCCAAACAGCAATCGGGAGAGTAAAAAAGTCCGTAACATTTTAGCCATGTGTACCATTTAACCTTATGCCGCCCTTTCAGGGCTTGTTTTTTTCTTCGACATCCACCCAGGGCGTTGCCCTGGGCTGATATATTATGCCCCTTTGGGTCGGTAACAGAACAACAAGAACAATAACTATCAACTGCATTTAGCTAAAATGTTACTAATTTTTAATCTTTGCCGCAGAGGGGACAGGGAATCATCGATCTGCAATTTTTACCATGGAAAGCATAAAGATATTTTAGTTTGTTTGCCCTGGCAGGGGGATGATGGTTAGGGATGCGCAGTGGGTGAGGGGTTCGGGGATATCTATCTTACTGCTATTTTGTTTTGGTTTGACGCATAGGACCAGGTGTAAACGTGTTCCGTATTTTTCGGCGAATAGTTTTGCCATTCCGGGGGCATAGATTATTATTTTTCCAAATTTTTCATGCAATTCTTCAATCGCTGAAATGGTTCTTCGTGCGGATTGTGTTTCTTCGTTTCCAGCGGTAAAGATATACAGATTTTCGATCACTGTTTTATGGGGGCTGGTCATTGTCGCAGCGCGGTTGAGGTCGAAGACTTTGGCCGCTGCGCTGCGGAGAGGCTCGGCGTCAATCAGCAGCGTGCGTATTCCCTGTCCAGCCAGACTGATGGCGGTATTGACGGCGGGTTGAACGCCCAGCGAAATATCCGGCAGGCATGTGAGTAAAATCGCTTGGCCGGGAGTGAGGGTCAGTTTTGCCGCCATATCCGTTAATTGCCGGTAGTAGGTTTCCGGGCTGCTGATATCGAAGCTGCCGATGGGATGCGGGACGGCGGGTTCTTTTTGTTTTTCCGGTTCGAAGTCGACGATTTTTTCTTTGCGGCTTTCGGCTTCCTGCGATTTTTGGACAAAGTTAGGGTTGAGCAATTCGGCATCGCCGGAGAGGGTTGATGTTATTTCTCCCTGTATGATGTTTTTGCCCGTTTCAGCTTCGGCGGGCGGGGTGGCATTCAGGCAGAGATTGGTTTTGCCCAGCAGCCAGACACAGCTCCAGCCCGACCCAACGGCGGGGATCGCGGCGATGACGGCCAAGCCGGCGGTCTGGATTACCAGTGTTTCCATCAGTTCGGGATTAAAGCCGGCGGCCATGGTGTCGGTGGCTGCTTTGATTCCGAGGGCAACGACAATCATTACTATCCCGGCGAGGGTTTCGCAGCGCATTAGCACGGAGATGGCTCCCATTGAGCCGAAAAACCGCATTTCAGCCCTGATTTTTTCGAGTACGGTACGTGCCTGTTCCCGCGAGATGATATGCAGGCTTAAATCCGCCTGTAAGCCGACACGTTTGATTGGAAGTACCTCGTTTGAATAGGTTTGCACCGAATGGCGGATTTGGCTGGCGGCGAGGAAGACGATCCATCCGCAAATCAGGACCAGCAGTATCCCTAAAATGCCTGCGGTGATAATGCCGGTCTGCAAAAAGGCCCTGCCCAGAATGTCCACAACAACGCCGGCGGTCTGCTGCTGGAGGATTTTGCGGACGGTCATTGCAATCAGGGCAATTCGCAGCAGAGACAGGACACCCAGCAGCGGTCCGAAGCCCTGGAGGTCGTGGCAGCTTTTGGCGACTTTGCAGATTAAGATGACGGCGGCGGCCAGGCAGACGCTGCAAATCCATGCGATATCGAGCGCCCGCAGCGGAATGGGCGTTATGAGGCCTGCCAATATCGTCATTGCCGCTGCGGCGAATACCACGTCGAGCCGATATTGTATGGCTTCGGGAAGGGTTTTTTCGGGGTTAGAGGGCACGGTTAGAACCCCAAGGATTTAAGAATTTTCCATTTTCCATTTTCGATTTTTCATTTTTTTGCCACAGAGGCCACAGAGAAACACAGAGATAGATATAGTATATCGTCTTGTGGCGGGGTTGGGCAAGGGAAAAGATTAAGAATACGGGAATGCAGGAATGTAGGAATTTCCTTTGTTTGGGGCGGGGTGATTATTTGGTGTAGGCGTGCTTGAGGCGGTAGATGACGGCCAGTACCTCGGCGACGGCGGTGAAGAGTTTTTCGGGGATGGGGTGGTCGAGTTTGACCGAGCCGTAGATTTCACGAGCCAGGGCGGGTCTTCGGATGATTGGGACGCCGTAAGAGCGGGCGATGTCTTTGATTTTTTCGCACATCAGGTCGGCTCCTTTGGCGACGACAATCGGAGAGGAGGTTTGACCTGCCTGATAATATAATGCTACGGCCACGTGGGTGGGGTTGACCAAAACGACACTGGCCTGAGGCACTTTTTTGAGCATCCGCCGCATGCCCAATTCGTATTGCTTTTTGCGGAGCTGATGCTTAACTTCTGGGGCTCCTTCGGTGTCGCGATTTTCTTCTTTCACTTCCTGGCGGCTCATTTTGAGCGAGTCGGTATATTTCCATTTGCGATAGAACCAGTCGATTACGCCGATGACCAGCAGGCCAAGGCAGATGCGAAGGATCGCCCCGAGAACGACGCCGCCGACGGATGATAATATCTGGTCGGTATGAACCCATTGGAGGGTTGCCAGAAAATCCACTTTATCCCGCAGATAATTATAGACGATGATGCCGATGAATATCAGCTTGACGACGGACAGGAGCAGTTTAACCAGCGATTCCGGGGAAAACAGTTTTTTCAGTTCCCCCATCGGATTTATTTGGTCGGTTTTCCATGCCAGCGACTTTGGGGAGAAATTCCAGCCGCTGATGAAAATGTGTCCTGCGACGCCGAAAGCGATCATCGCGGCAAAAAACGGCGACAAAATCAGTATACAGCCGAGGATTTTTCCATTGAGATAGGCGGTAAAGACCTGGCTATTGTCCAGCAGTTCGGCACGGCAGCTTAATCCCTGAATCAGTTCTTTTTTGCACCAGGCGACAAACCATGGCCCCAGCAGCAGGGTTGTCAAAGTCAGTACGGTCAGCGTAATCGCCGAAGTCATCTCCTCGCTTTGCGGGACATGTCCTTCTTCACGCGTTTTTTGCAGCCGCCTGGCTGTTGGGTCATGTGTTTTACTGGGATCGGCCATTTTTTATTTTTAATTATCCAATTTTTATTTTCAATTTTTTCCGGCAGCCAATTAAACGACTAAGAGTTTGTCGAGCCAGAGGACGAAGATCTGGAGGTAATT
>CAZVXR010000164.1:0-2208 GCA_964630865.1 uncultured Pirellulales bacterium
ATAGCTGCACCAATTATCAACGAAAGTTACAATGGGCTAAGCAACGTTCGGGGAACGATTGCGATGGCACGAACAAGTAGTCCGAACTCAGCGACATCGGAGTTTTACATCAATCATGTGAACAACCTGTTCCTTGACAAAGCGAATGCTGCAGACAAAGTTGGTTATTGCGTCTTTGGGCGGGTTATTGAAGGGCTAAGTGCGGTAGATGCTATTGCCCAAGTTCCGACTATCTATATTGACGCATCCCTTTCAGATTTTCCCTATGATCCGCCGGTTGTTATATCGCGCGCCTATGTTCGCCCCTGCGATTCCTCCTATTGCAGTAATTTCAACTCGGATATGCAGGTTAATCTTGCTGATTTTGCGCGATTTGCTCTGCGATGGCTGGATAATACCTGTGCTTCGGCGAATGGCTTTTGCGGCGGCGGCGATCTGGACTATGATGAGACGGTTGACCTTGCCGATCTGGAATTATTGATCGATCACTGGAGTCGGCCTGTCGGGTATGAGCCGCAGTTTAGCAATTTGGTCAAAGATGGACAGGTGAATACGCTGGATTTAACCTTGCTGCTGTCGCACTGGCTCGATAATACCTGTACGGCTGAAAATCAATTCTGTCAAACCACAGACATCAATCACAGCGGCAAAGTTGATCTTGCGGATGTTGGATTGTTTGCTGGAAACTGGCAGTTAGATTTGTAAAGAGGAAATTTTAGATTGTAAAATGTTCTGTAGAAAGGTTGTGTCGCCCCTCTGGGGCTTAAATTGAGAAATAGTTTCTTTTCCGGGGGTTTCCACCCCCGGCTATTCTGGTACGACCCCTCCGGGGTCTGAAAAAAGAAGTTTTCTACAGAACAGATTGTAAAATGAAAGCGGGATACCTGCGGCGGAGTCGAGTTTAATACCCCCTCGCCGCTCTGGTACGACCCCTCCGGGGTCTGAAAAAAGAAGTTTTCTACAGAACAAATTGTAAAATGAAAGAGGGATACCTGCGGCGAAGTCGAGTTTAATACCCCCTCGCCGCCGGACTCCCCCTTGAAAAGGGGGAGAGTTAATAGGGGAGGCTTCTACGTCGTCTCGGCGATTGTAAATCATCTTTGGGTATGTTTTTTTTGCATAATAATAGGTTGTTTTTGCGGTAAAGCTGTGATAGACTGAAGCCTTGCATAAGCTGCGGACGATGTCGCAGGAAAAGACATAACTTCTTTTATTTCAAAGGCTTGAAGATGAACCGGACGCTGACCTATAAAATACTGCAAAAACACCTTGTTGAAGGCGAATTGAAGGCGGGCAATCCTATTGGGATTCGGATTGACCAGACACTGACTCAGGACGCAACTGGAACAACGGCATTTTTGCTGTTCGAGATGATGGGGACCGGACGGGTGCGGACAGAGCTTTCGGTCAGCTATGTTGACCATAATATGGCCCAGTTCGGCTCGGAAAATCATAATGACCACCTGTATTTGCAGACCGTCGCCACCAAGCACGGAGCCTGGCATTCCCGTGCAGGCAATGGTATTTGTCACCAGGTTCACCTCGAACGCTTCGCCAAGCCGGGATCGACCCTGCTGGGCAGTGATTCGCATACCCCCACCTGCGGCGGGATGGGAATGCTGGCTATCGGAGCCGGCGGGCTGGATGTTGCGGTTGCGATGGGCGGCGGGCCATTCTATATGACTTGTCCGAAAGTTGTGGGCGTTGAACTAACCGGCAAGCTGAACGAATGGGTTTCGAGCAAAGATGTGATTTTGACGCTCTTGAGCATGATGACTACGCAGGGTAATGTCGGCTGTGTGGTGGAGTATTTCGGTCCCGGTGTGCGGACGCTGACGGTTCCGCAGCGAGCGACGATAACGAATATGGGCGCCGAGTTGGGCGTTACGACCAGCCTCTTTCCAAGCGACGATATGACCCACGCCTTTCTGGAAGCGCAGGATCGTACGCGGGAATATCAGCCGCTGCAGGCGGACCCCGGCGCCGAATATGACCGCATCATTCCGATTAATCTGTCGGATGTAGAGCCGATGGCGGCGTGTCCGTCGTCGCCGGATCATATTCAGCCGATAAGCGAATTGAGTGGGATTAAGGTTGGACAGGTGATTGTCGGAAGCTGTACCAATTCGAGCTATAGCGATATGGTGCTGGTTGCCGAAGTGCTTCGCGGCAAACAGATTGACGCGATGGTTGAATTTGGTATTGCTC
>CAZVXR010000165.1:0-12600 GCA_964630865.1 uncultured Pirellulales bacterium
TGGCGGCGGTCAGTTTCTTGACGATCAGTTCGGAAGTCGCCTTGTCTTTGGCGCTTTCTTTGGCGGCTTCTTCGCTTTCCTTGGCGATCTTTTCCTGTTCGGGGTCATCTTTGGGTTCGACAGCAGCTTTTGGTGCATCGGCCGGCTTGGCTTCATCGGCGGCAAACGCCGTCGCAATCAGCCCTACGCCTACCACACAAAGAAAAACCATGAGATACTTTTTGACATTTGACATAACTACAACTTCCTTTCTTAAAACAATGGTTTTGGTAATACTACGACATCAATGCAGAAAACGATTCTTAACGTGAAATATCGCAATAGAGGTATCGGCATATTACTGTCAATGTATCAACAGGATTCTGAAAAATCCCGCTTTATGCCGTTTAAAACAGGGGAGGGGGGCAAAAAAAGCAAAGCAAGGTCTTATAATGTACTATGTCTCTCTGTCAGCATGAGTAAGAATAATAAAAATAGCCGCCTTGTTACGATGCTAACAAGGCGGGTTGGTTATCGGTTAAACGCTGTTTTTTCGGAGCTTACTTAGGGCTGTCGTCGTCTTGTGAAACAGTTCGATTTTGACGAGCCATCGCGACGGTGCCGGTGCGGACCATATTTTTGATGCCGTAGGGTCGGCAGGATTCGATAAAGGCTTCGATCTTGCTTTCCGGGCCGGACACTTCGACCATTACATATCTGGGGTTGATATCGACCGCCTTGGCATTGAACATCTCAATCAAAGCCAGCATTTCCGGACGCTTGTCCTGCGAGCAGGCGATGCTGATGAGCATCAAATCTCGCGCCACAACGTCCATCCCGGCATAGTCCTGCACCTTGACCACCGCGATGATCTTGGCTAATTGTTTGCGAACCTGCTCGACGGTACGATCGTCGCCGATGACGACAATCGTAATCCGTGACAGCGATGGATCTTCGGTCCGGCCGACCGCCAGCGAGTCGATGTTAAACGCTCTTGCCGCGAACATTCCGGCCACGTGTGCCAGCACGCCGGGCTTATTTTGCACTAATGCACTCAATATATGCTTCATTGTGAACTCCTGATTTCAAAGGGTTTGTTCTATGCCATTTCAAAAATATCCAGACCGCTCATTTCATCGAGGCTCTTGCCTGTCGGCACCATCGGCCAGACATTTTCTTCAGGTTCGACACGGAACTCAACCAGACACGGACGGGTTTCCTTGAGCATCTTTTCAATCGTCGGGGCAACATCTTCCTTTTTCTCGACGGTATAGCCGACAGCGCCGAACGCCCGCGCCAAATTGGCAAAGTCGGGGCTTTGCAGACTGCTGTATGAATACCGCTTGCCATAGAACAGCTCCTGCCACTGACGGACCATGCCCATGTGGCCATTGTTGAGCAGGCATATCTTGATTGGCAGATTGTACTGCACGGCCGTCGAAAGCTCGGTTAAGGTCATATTAAACGAACTGTCGCCGTCAATATCGATGACCGTTGCGTTTGGATTTGCCAGTTGCGCACCGATTGCCGACGGAAGTCCAAAGCCCATGGTACCAAGGCCGCCGGAAGTGATGAACTGCCGGGGCTTGCTGAATTTATAGAACTGAGCCGTCCACATCTGATGCTGGCCGACGCCGGTTGTGATGATGACATCGCGGTTGTGCGTTTGCCGCCAGAGTTCTTCGATGACCGCCTGCGGTTTGATTGTCGCAGAGTTTTTGTCGTAGCGGAAGGGATACTTCTTCTTCCATTCGGCAATTTGCTTAAACCATTCATCACGGTCGCGAAACTCGACTTCTTTGGCCATTTCGGTCAGGACATCTTTGGCGTCGCCGACAACAGGGATGTCAGTTGCGACGTTTTTGGAGATGCTGGCCGGATCAAGATCTATATGGACGATCTTGGCATGCGGAGCAAACGATTTGAGCCGACCGGTAACACGATCGTCAAAACGGGCTCCGACGGCGATTAGCAGATCGCACTTTTGCACAGCAAAGTTGGCATACGCCGAGCCGTGCATCCCCAGCATATCCAGCGATTCGGCCCGGTTCTGGTCATAAGTGCCCAGCCCCAGCAGCGTCATCGTAACGGGGAGATTGGCTTTCTGTGCCAGCGTTCGCAACTCCTCAGAGGCGTTGGACGCAATCACGCCGCCGCCGACGTACAGCACGGGGCGTTTGGATTCATTGATGGCCTGTGCGGCCAGCGAAATCTGGCGAGCGTGGCCGCGGGTACGATTGCGAAAACCGGCAAGTTCTACAGGTGTTGGCTCTGAAACTGGAATCTGGGCAATTTGCATATCGACCGGCAGATCAATCAGGACTGGTCCGGGGCGACCGGTTTTGGCGATATAAAACGCCTCACGGAAAGCCTGCGGCAGCTCCGCTGGATTTTTGATAATCACATTGTGCTTGGTAATTGGCCGGGTGATGCCGGTCATATCGGCCTCCTGAAAGGCATCGTTGCCGATTAGTTCCGTTCGCACCTGGCCGGTAATGGCCACCAGCGGGATCGAATCCATCATCGCGGTTGCGATGCCGGTAACCAGATTGGTTGCTCCGGGACCGGAGGTGGCGATCACCACGCCAACCTTTCCGCTGGCACGGGCATAGCCATCGGCCATGTGGCAGCCGCCCTGTTCATGGCGGGGAATGATGAATTTGATCGGCGCATCGTACAGTTTGTCAAAGAGCGGCAAAATTACGCCGCCAAGATAGCCGAAAACCACTTCGACGCCCTGTTCTTTGAGGATATCGACAACAATTTGGCTGCCCTGTTTAGTCGCAGGCGCTGCTGTTTTTGGATCAGTTTTACTCATATTATGCTCCTGTATGTTCGAATCAATATTATCCGCTCATCAATTGAGGAGGGAAAGATGTTGGCGATAGATTGACTGCCGAAAATTGTCGGCGACGGGGGTACGGCGAGACATCCGCCGTAAGCGGTAGGGAACTTCATGTCTTTATTCTCCTGAAAAGCATATTATTATCCCGGCAGCCGCAAGGTTTTTGGACTTTTCGACCGACCAACAAAAATGCTCCGAGCATCCAAGCCAGTCAAGCCGATTTATTCGTCCGACTTACAGCGCCAAAACCACACACAAAACCGTGTATCTCAGGCAACTCGCGAAGCTTTTGACTTAGCGAATCAGGGGGTCATTATATCTCTCTCGGCAGGTTTGTCAAGAAAATTAACGAGAAATATCTATATATGGATGAGAAATATCTCCTGAGAAGCCTGTTTTCGGAATGATTCAAATAAGCCGTAAGTTTTTTGCATTTTTAAGTTATAGGACGTTTTGTGGAAAATAAGCTCATAACTAAAAACAAATTTATGCCTTGTTTACTTTCTTTCCCAGATAGTTTTTTCTGAAAAAATGAGATTTAAATGCCAAGGAACCCACTTTACCCCAGGGCTACGAACATAGCCATATACTGGAGATGGTTTTTTATCAGACCATAAATCGTATTCATGTCAAACCGTCATTTTTGGCGCAAGGGGGAAACATTTATTAGACTTTATAAACCGCTGTGCTCCTTTAGAACACAAGAAGACAAAACAGGTCTTGTTATGTAGGAGGCTTTTCTTGTCGAACAACCCAATGACAGAGTTAATACCCTCTGCGGGCGCGGAATGCCTGTTGTGAGTGAATGATCTATATAAATGGATTGTGATGTTCGATTTTTTTGGAAAACACGTTTGTCCGATTGGCGTCGATTTAGGCAGTAGCTTTTTGCGGATGGCGCAAATCGGGTTTAACGGTCGCGGGCCGTATCTGCACGCGGCCGAAATTGCTGCGCGTCCGCAGGATATTGAACCGCAAAGCCCGGCCTGGCAGCGATGGGCAATAGACGCCATTAAAGACTTGCTTGTCGCCGGCGGTTTCAAAGGCAAAAAAATTATCACCGCCTTATCCTCGGATGATTTATTCATTGATCAGATTAAGATACCGCGAGGAGCGATGGATAAACTTAGTGAGGCGGTCGCTTCGCGTGTTCAAAAGAAATTGCCGTTTTCGCCTGAAAACGCGATGGTTTGTTCTGTTCCGGTAGAACTCGCGGTGAAAGAGCCCGACGTGGACGTGATTGTAATGGCCGCTGAGCGACAGAAAGTAGATCGTCATCTGGCGATTTATGAAATGGCAGGAATGGAAATCAGCGGGATGAGCGTATGGCCGGTGGCCATGATTAACAGTTATCACCGTTTTTTTTGTCGACGCAAAAACGAACAGGATCGCATTGTCATCCTGATGGATATCGGCACCCGCCACTGCAATGTTGTGATCGGCCGCGGCGGCGACTTGCTTTTTGCCCGCGTTATCCCGACCGGTTATATCCAACTCAGTCAGGGCCAGATGGTCCAGCGGCTGATCGCGGAAATCGACGCCTGCTGCCGGTATTTTGAGACTATTGCAGGGAAAGTGCCGGTTGAGCGATTATTGCTGCTGGCGGGCAAAGATGTGGACAAGGGAATCTGCGAGAAAGTTGCGGATCTGGCACAGAAGATGCAGATTCCGGCCCAGGTCGGCGATGTTTTGTCGGCAATTGACGTCAGTCAGATCTGCGCTGGCGCCATGGATCGGCGTAACAGCAATGTCGATTGGACAACGGCTTTCGGCCTGAGCCTTGAAGGGGCGTGAAAAAATTAAAAAATGAAACTAAAATTTACATCTTATTTCGAGGTTTCCTATGGCAACAATTAATTTTGTACCCAACGATTACATTCAGCAGCGGCAATCCAGCCGGGCGAATCTGATGTATTTGACGCTGCTTGCGGCGATGCTTGGCGGCATTGGGGTAACGTTTTCGATTATCAAGATGCGCCAGCGGGCGGTGTGTGTAGAACTGGATGCGGTCAATGTCAAAATGGCCAAGGCCAAAGAGCAGATTGCCCAGCTGGAAGAGTTAAAGTCTAAGGGCAAAATGATGATGAAGAGCATGGTGATGACGGCTGAACTGCTCGAACCGGTTCCGCGCAGCATCATTTTGGCGTGCCTGACGAACAATTTGCCGTCCGGCGTATCCTTGCTGGAAACCCAGATGAAAGAAAAAGAAATTAAAGTTCCTGTGCAGGCCTCTTCGACAGCGCCTAAGACGACGGCCTCTTCGGGCTCCCAATCCGGCGCCAAGACAACACCGCAGAAAGCTGCGCAGGCCAAGAATAAAAAGGCCGCTGCGCCTGAGACGAAAACCATCTTAGAGACGATGATCGAGGTTGAGGGCGTCGCTCCAAGCGATATTGAAGTCGCTTCGTTTATCGCCAATCTCAGCTCTTCGATCTTGCTGGACAACGTAGAACTGGTGCAGTCCAAGGAAGAGGATGTTGACGGAGTTAAGTTTCGTCAATTTCATCTCCGTATGTCGCTCAAGCAGAATCTGACGCTGACGCGAGACGATATTACAAAAATACGAAAACAACGAGAAGAGGCGATTTAAATCGACATTATGTCGTGATTGAAAGGACTATCCAATGACCAGCGGGATTCGACATCTTATATTTTTCGCGTTAATTATCGCGATGGCCTATATCTCCTGGGCTTATATGATTAAGCCGGCCAACGCGGCGCTGACGCAGGAAAAGGCCACCACCGAACAAAAGCGGTCCAAACTGGCGGAGCTGGAGAGAGCCAAAACCATGGCCAGCGATCTGAGCGAACAACTCGATAAAGTAGAAGATGCCATCAAAGTTTTTGAAAGCAAGCTGCCTCCCAAAAGCCAAATTCATACCGTGCTTGAAAAAGTAACGCTGATTGCACAGAAAAACGGCCTGACCCCAAAGACCATCAGTGCAATGAAGCCCACGGTAAAAAATGGCTACATTGAGCAGCCTTTGAAAATGGAACTGGATGGTGATTTTAACTCCTATTATACCTTTTTGCTGGAGTTGGAACGGGAAGACCGTATTACGAAAATTCGGGAACTATCGCTGAAGAAAAAAACACAGTACGAAGGACAGACCGAAGCGATATTTGTGATGAGTATTTTCTTTATGGATACCAAAAACTGATTACAGAAAGGACAGAACGATGCTTTCATTTCTGAAAGACGGACAGACAATACCGGCAGTCGCTGAAGCCGAACAGAATGGCGCAGAACCCGGTCTGACCAAGCAGGAAGATTACCTGACTGTGGCCGGTCATGGAAAAAAACTCAAACAAAGCACCATGCTGCTGATTGGGCTGTTTGTCGTCGGCGGTATCGGCGTATTCCTGATGGTCAAAAAAGCGACGCCGGCGCAGGCCAGTGCCGCTCAGGTGAAAGATGAGCAGGCGGAAATTGAATCGGCGATCGCACAGCTCAATGGAATACAGACCGAAATGAACTCGCAGATGAAAAGTGTAAATGGAAGACTGAATCATCTGAAAGACGTCGGACAAATCGATGTCAAGGATCTTAAAAAGAATCCATTTATGCTCGAAGCGGCGTCCGCAGAGGTCGGTTCCGACAATGCAGGACAACTGCAGATGCTGCAGGCACAGGCATATAAGCAGGCCGCCGGTTACACGCTGTGGAGTATTACCGCCTCACCCAGAGGAGCCTGCTGTATGATTAATGATACGGTTTTATATGCAGGCGACAAGCTCGACAAATTCACCATCAAGCAGATCGGAAAAGAAACGGTAATGATTGAACGCGATGGGGTCAGTATAGAATTAAAGATGAATTGATGCGGAAGATCTTCGGAAAAAAACAGGAACGCCGCATCGAGGAATACGTTGCGGTAGCAGACCTTCAGGCTGGCCAGACCGAACTGGCGCCAGGCCTGCGAATGCTCTATTCGCCTACCGCGACAATCAAAAACCACGTTCGCGACCTGGCCGATGCGCTGTTCGAAGAGCAGATCATAACCCCCGAGCAAATGGAATCCCTGCGCAGTGAGCAGCAGCGCGGCACCCTTGATCTCGATAAATATCTTCAGAAATTAGGCGTCAGCAAAGACGATGTGCTTAAAGCCAAAGCAAAATTGTATGGCTTTGAATACCGCAAAATTACGCCTGCAGATATCGACAAAGACGTTTTTGATAAGCTCGAACTGAGTTATATTCGCAATAATCTGCTGCTGCCTATCGCTATTCGCGATGGCGTCCTGACCGTCGGCGCCAGCGACCCTTCCAATGTATTCGGTATTGACGACGTTAAACGTCATCTGGGAATGCCGGTGGATGTCGTTGTGTGTTCAGAAGAGGACATTCGCGCCATCTGCGACAAGTTTGACGAAAGCAAGCTGAATTATAATGTCAACGAACTGATGGGCGATATGGGGGAAATTGAGGTCCTCGAAGACATCAGCGAAAGCAGCGCTGAAGACCTTGAAAAAAGCGCGGGTGAATCGCCGGTTATTAAATTTGTCAATTATCTGCTGAGCAACGCGATGCATGAAGGCGCCAGCGATATTCATATTGAACCTAAGGAAAAATATACTAAAATACGCTTCCGTATTGACGGCATTTTATTCGATTCGACGCAGGCTCCGGCCAAGATGCATCCGGCGATTGTTTCACGTCTGAAAATTATGGCCAAACTGGACATTTCCGAACGACGCGTTCCGCAGGACGGGAAAATTGCCGTTATTATGAGCGCTCGCAAAGTCGATCTGCGCGTTTCAGTGCTGCCGTGCAGCTATGGCGAAAAAGTGGTTATTCGTCTTTTGGACAGCAAGAGCATTATGCTTGGTCTGGATAAAAGCGGAATGGAGCCGCGTATTCTCGATGCGTTTCTGGAACAAGTCAATCTGCCGCACGGCATTCTGCTGGTAACTGGACCGACCGGTTCGGGAAAAAGTACGACCCTGTATTCGGCGCTGGCGCAGATTGACAGCAATACGATGAATGTCTCGACCGTCGAAGACCCGGTCGAATACAATCTGGAATACACCAATCAGGTTCAGGTCAACGAGAAAACCGGGATGACATTTTCTGCCGCATTGCGCAGCTTGCTGCGTCAGGACCCCGACATCATTATGGTCGGCGAAATCCGCGACGGAGAAACGGCCCGCATCGCCGTCCAGGCGGCGCTGACCGGCCACTTGGTACTGTCCACCCTGCACACCAATGATGCGCCAAGCAGCGTTTCGCGATTAGTCAATATCGGTATCGAACCGTATTTGATCGCGGCGTCATTAAATGGCATTTTGGCGCAGCGGCTGATTCGCCGTATCTGTAACCATTGCAAAGAACCGATGACGGCGCCGGAGAATCTGCGCAAGTATCTCGACCGCGCCGGAATCGAACCGTCACAGTTGGTTCGCGGCAAAGGCTGCGATCAGTGTCGCAACAGCGGTTATGCTGGACGAGCCGGTATTTTTGAACTCCTGGTCGTCGACGACAAGTTCCGCGAAATAATTAATGTTGATGCCTCGGTAAACAGTATGCGTAAGGCGTTTGCGGCTTCCGGATGGCCGTGCTTGTTTGAGGACGGTCTGGCTAAAGTAAAAAAAGGCGTTACTACCATCGACGAAGTGCTTCGCGCAACCGAAGTCTCCGGCGAGTTGGGCGATGATATTGTCAAAAGTTAAATTCTAAATAGCGAGAACTACTATGTTTAATGTCAAAGAAATGCTTACAGTGGCGATTCGTAGAGGCTCATCCGATGTGCATATCAATACGGAAATGCCTCCGATTATGCGTATCAATACCGAACTGGTCGTCATGGATATGCCGGACATAACACAGGACATGGCGAAACAACTGGTCATCCAGATGGTCGGCGAGAGTAAATTCGCGACTTTTGAGCAAAAACGCGACCTCGATTTTTCAACAACGATTGACGACGGCAGCCGTTTTCGCGTCAATGCCCACTGGCAGAAAGAAACCATTGCCATCTCCTTTCGTGCCATCTCCAATAAAATTCCGGATATCGACAACCTGCATTTGCCGCCTATCATTAAGGAATTGACGGACTTGCCGCGCGGGCTGGTTCTGGTTACAGGCCACACCGGTTCGGGCAAAAGCACGACACTGGCCTCGATGATCAACGTCGTCAATCAGAAATACCGCAAGCGTATTATAACGATGGAAGACCCCATTGAATATATGCTTCAAAATAAATCGTGTATGATCGAGCAGCGTGAAATCGGATCGGACTGCCCGACATTCGCTTCCGGCCTCAAGCACGCTCTGCGCCAGGACCCGGATGTCATTCTCGTCGGCGAAATGCGAGATCTTGAGACTACCAGCTCGACGGTTACCGCCGCAGAAACCGGACACCTTGTGTTGTCCACGCTGCACACCATCAACGCTTCGCAAACGGTTGAACGTATCATCGACATTTACCCGGCCAGCCAGCAAAATCAAATTCGGGCCATGTTGTCCAATACACTGCAGGCGGTGATTTCACAAACATTATTTAAACGCGTCGATAAGCCCGGGATGGTGCCATGTGTTGAGATCTTGCTTTGTACTTCGGCGGTACGAAACTGTATTCGTGAAAATCGAATTTACGAAATTCCCAATATTATCGAAACCTCGCGCCGTATGGGAATGCAGACAATGGACTATAGCATTCAGCAGATGTATCTGGCTGGATTTATCGAGCGGGATGAAGCCATTCTGCGATCCAGCAACCCCGGCAAAATGGAACGCGCCCTGCCGGCCAAACCAGGACAGGAACCATCGGCGATACTGGCGGCGGCAACATCGCAATAGTTAAGGAGTTACACAATGGCAGTACAAATGCAAATGATGGCTAAGCCTGCTGGAACACAAACCAAACCCAGCGCCGGCTCACAGCTTTCGGTCTCCAGCTTCAGCATTGAATTCGGGCCGAGCAAGAAAGATATTCTTAACTTCACCAACCAGCTTGCGGTGATGATACGAGCCGGTATCAGCCTTCAGGATGCGCTGGAATCCATCGGCTCCAGTATTCAAAGACAAAAATTTCGCGTGATCGTCATGGACCTGAAAAACCGCATTGAGGCGGGCGAAAGCTTCTCACAGGCACTGGCTCAGCATCCCGATACGTTTACCAATTTGTATATCAACATGATTGCGGCGGCGGAAATTTCAGGCTCGCTCAGTTCGATGCTCCAGCAGCTTGTCGGCTATCTGGATCAGGAAGCTGAAACGCGCGGCCAGGTCATCAGCGCGATGGTCTATCCCATCATCATTGGCGTCATGGCGGTTACCTGCGTAACATTCCTGTTAACTTTCGTACTGCCTCGTTTTTTGGTGGTTTTTGCAGGCAAAGAACATCTGCTGCCGACGCCGACAAAATTGATTATGGCCGCCAGCGGCGGTCTGCGCAATTACTGGTTTATTGTATTTCCTGCCATCGGCGCAGCAGTGATGGGACTTTGGTATTTTACCTCCAAAACCGAGATTGGAAGACGGTGGTGGGATCAGGCCAAGCTCCACATCCCCCTGCTCAAATCCCTTTGCCGCAGTTTATATATCACCCGAAGCATGCACACCATGGGTGTATTGACCAATGCCGGCGTCCCGATTCTGGATACGATTTCCATCACGGCGCAAATTACAGGCAATGTACTTTATGAATCGATGTGGAAAAGCGTTCACGAGTCTGTCCGGCAAGGCAAGAAAATCGCCACAAGTCTCAGTGCCTATACCCTCATGCCCAGCAACGTCGTTCAAATGATTCAGTCCGGCGAAGAATCCGGTACGCTTGGCGAAGTCCTTGGTGATATTTCCGAATTTTACGCGCGCGAACTAAAGACTACGATTAAAACCGTTACCAGCATGATTGAGCCGATTATGATTGTTCTGATGGGCGTCCTGGTCGGATTTATCGCGATGAGTATTATTCTGCCTATCTTCAAAATGTCCAGCGTCGTTACAGGAAAATAAAGAAGTGAAGCTCCGTAGAAAACCCGTGTTTTTTAGACCCCGGAGGGGTCATTATAAAGTAGCCGGGCGTGGAAACCCCCGGAACGTAGAGTGTCCCAATTTGTTAAGCCCCGGCGGGGCGACACAAAATGGTGCTTTTCCGCAGAGCGAGAATTGAAAAATTGAAGACAAAAATCAGAGGTATTTCTTATTCTGACTGCTTATTGAGGATTTAATATTATCAATCCGATGGGCGAAAGGAACATGTATCATGAAAAGTCCAAAAAAAAGTACGGGTTTTACACTGATTGAAGCGCTGATGGCGGCCATGCTGATCGGTTTGGCTATCGCCGCGTTGGCCGCCTCAAGCGGAGCGTTTACAACCTATAACGCCGCCGGAGTCGATCTGAGCACGGCGGAATTTCTCATTGAGGAGATCCGCGAGAAGACAGCGTCTATGGCATTTAACGATCTGAGTAACTGTAACTATCCTGCCGCGGTGGATGCCAACGGAGATTTAATAGATGGATTTTCTGCCTATGCCCAGAATGTAACGGTTGACTATGTCAACCAGGACGATCTGACTCATCCCGTGACTGGACCAAAAGACTTTCGCCGGGTTACGGTAAAAATATTAAAAAATAATCGGGAGATTACCTCCTCAAGCTGGATACGCGCCAATTATTAACTACGAACTAAAAACTAAGAACTTTCGAAAAGGGTTCTTGCTATGAAAATGACAGAAAAAAAACGCGGATTTACCATGATCGAAGTGTTGATGTCGCTGGTTATCTTAGCGATGCTCATGGCCGCCGTAGCCGTTGCATTCGATGCCTCGATTGTCAATTTCCAGGCCAATGAAAGTATTTCCAAAAATATGAACACCGCGCGAGCGGCATTGCTGCGGATGACCACCCAAATACGCACTGCTCAGGACGTAGCGATTGGAGACCCTAATTCACAGTGCAGTCTTACCACAGCCGAAGGCGACGACATCTGCTTTTGGTATGATACCACTACTGATGCCGACCAACCTACTCCTGTCCTGCGCCTCAGTCCGACCGGAATTCCAGATGAAAGTGATCCTATTCTGTGTCGCAATGTAACGAAAGCCACATTTATCCGTGGGACGGGCGGCACCCCCGCTGTCGTACGCAATGTCCGAATGGTCTTGACGATAACCGATGACAAAGGCGGCAATTCCCAAACCCTTGCTGCCGCTGCCGTAGTCCGCTGCAATCTCAACTGACAATCTGTCTGTGGGAAATATCCTTATTTCTGGCCACCAAGAGCCTTCCCCTGCCCCGTAGGGTACAAAAATTAATCTGCGCCTAACGCTTTACTATCTCACAAGTTGATATTGAAAATCTCGTCTGCAAAATCCAAGTGTTTGTCGAATTTTATGCTTTTGACCTTTTGTGGACATCTGGATTTGCGGCAAATAGTTCGCAGTGCGCGGAGTATCTCCCTTGCAGGCTGCCGAAAAAATTCCTACGCGGCCAGCCGATGATAGGATTTGAGCAATCCGCCGAGACGTTCGACGCAGGCAATCTCGGCATCTGCATTGGTTTTATGCAGCGATTCAATAATCCGCCCCAACGATTGATGAATCCGTTCGTGATGATAATACTGGCGATACTGCTCAAGCACATATTCAAGCTGTTCGACAGAAGACAAAATCAGGTGATCAAGACATTCGGATTTAACGGATTTGACAAAGCGTTCCGCGTAGGCGTTTAAATCGGGACTTTGCGGCGGCAGTTTGACAGATTTTATGCCGGCGGTTTTTAAGATATCGTGGAATTCTGCGGTATAAAGTGGGTCACGGTCGTGGATGATGT
>CAZVXR010000166.1:0-8375 GCA_964630865.1 uncultured Pirellulales bacterium
TGGGCATTATCACACAATTTGCGACGGCGGCGACCCTGGTGCTCTTGTATTTCTTTGCTTGTCTGGATATGCGTTCGGCCTGTATAACAATCGGCGTCGGATATATGCTGTTCATACTTCTCAGCGCGGCAGGCTTTAGCCGCCATTTAAGATGGGATGGATTGCTGTGGAAGCAAAATTGCCGTGACAATTTCCGGCAGGGGCAATGGATTCTGTCGGGTACACTGCTTAATTATGCCGGCGTGCAATTATTGCCATGGCTGACGCTGTTTTGGCACGATAGCAGTGTTGTCGCAACCGCAGGCGTATTAGGAACAGTAGCATCATTCATAAGACCTGTCATGCAGTCGATGATTAATTTTCTGGTTCCGCGATTTTCGGAAGCGATTAAACGGCAGGGGATGCAAGCTGCCCGCGATCAGGCAATCTTCTTAACACAGTCGGCAATTGCCGTGGGTATTCCGCTGTCAGCGGCGCTCTATTGGATGGGCGATGGGCTCGTTGAGCTGGTTTACGGGAAAGGTTATTGCGGTTACCCTGGCACGTTGATGCTGTTTTCAGTCGCAGCATTCATCCGGGCCGCTAATGCCCCGATGCGCTCGCTGATAACTGCGGCAGGCCAGGCACAGCGACTGGTCAGCTCCGGTGTCGGAGCGACGATGCTGTGTGTCCTTGCGGCGTGGATGTGGATTCCACGGTATGGTGTAACAGGCTATGCGATAGCCTACCTGGTTTATAACGGAACATTTTTTTTAACCAATTCAGTTCAGGCGCTCTGCGGTGAAATGCTGACAGAGAGCCATTCCGCGGCGGTGGTCGGATGATTACAGAACAGATGCAGACCCTTGATTCGTTTCGTATTCCAGCCCTGCACATGGCAGAATGCGGCAAGGTCGTTACCAAATTTGTCCGGCCAGCACAGTCAGCCCTGCATCAGGCGGCGTATACACTTTCGGTTGAAAGCAACTTATTCTGTGTGCCTCCGATTCTCGCCAAAGACGAATCTCTGGGTACAATTAATATCGCGTTTATCCCCGGTTTGGTCTCGCTTAAAGACTATTTGGCCGACACGGGATGCGGAACGGAAATGTTGGTTTGCGTCGGTCGTTCACTGGGACTGCTGCACCGAAAGCTTCATGTTATACCCGACTATGTCGTTGAAGCGCCAATTCCATGGAGGGGTCAGCCGGACGAACAGACTTTGATTCACGGCGATTTTAACGCAATCAACCTGTGTGTGGATAGTGTGTCCGGACGTCTTGTGATTTTGGACTGGCAAAGCAGTCCGGCGCTGCCGTTTTGGTGTACCTCGGCAACCCGATATCTGGATATCGCACAGTTTATACGCAGCCTTTTGCTTCAACAGCACTCATTGCTGGCTGGAAGCCGCTTTTTTTCGAAGCGTGTTCTATCTTTTAGAGAAGGCTACGAGCAGGCCGCTGGTATAAAGCTGGACAAAAACAAACTTGCTTTTTATATCGAGGCCTACAGCCGTCTTGCAGAACGCAAGCAATGGTCGGCAAAAAAATACCTATCCTGGACACAAAGCAGGATAGGTTTGGTTTTGACGAAACTAATATTGTAGAAAAAAGGAACAAATGTATGACAACGATGACAATGAATTACAGACTTTCGCATGCGGCAGTCGACAAAGGACTTGTCTATGACAACAACTTTGAGATGTACACATGGCGCCGCTATTTGTGGCGTCGGGAACAGGCTGCGCTAAAACAAATCATCAATGAATTTCTGCCCGAAAAACAGATTGATCACCTCGACTTTGCCTGTGGAACCGGACGGATACTCGGCGCATTGAAACCTTTTGCTCATACCAGCGTGGGCGTGGATGTTTCGTCCAGTATGCTTGAGCAGTGCCGAAAAAAGAATCCGGATGCTGAAATTTACCAGGCAGACTTGACCTGTAACAACACGTTGGCCGGTCGGCAATTCAATCTGATTACCGCGTTCCGATTTTTTCCCAATGCCGAGCCTGCCCTTCGCCACGACGCCCTGGATGCGATGGCATGGCACCTTGAGCCGGACGGTATTTTGGTATTTAACAATCATAAAAATGCGTCGAGCGTTTTTTATCAATTATCCCAAAAACTGGGTCGCCACTGCCATACGATGCACAATCGGGAAATCAACACCCTGCTGGATCGGATTGGTTTTGAAATCGTCAAGGTCTTTGGGTTTGGTGCGTTGCCCGCAAATGATAGGCATACGTTCTGCATTCCGAGTGGAATCCATCTTCTCGCGGACTGGTGCGTTAATGGTTTCGGATTCGCCAGAACGCTTTGCCAGGACACCATTTTTGTATGCCGAAAGAAAAGTGCGGACAGAGTATTGCCGGATTGCTCGGGCATCCAGAATGAAGATTCAGAGACGTTGTTTATTTAACGCTGAGGAGTTAACAATGAATTGCTCACCTGCCAAAATACTGGTCGAAGCTTATGAATGCGCCCCCGCCGCGGAACACGCGCCCGGGGCGACATGGCAGATTCTCTCGCGGCTTGCCGCCTGGTTTGATATCTGGGTTCTGGTCGAGCAGACACAATACCAACAAAAGATCGAACAGTATATGAAGCTGTATCCCGAACAAGCCGAATCCCTGCACTTTGCTTATGTACCGCTTAGACGGCCAAATGAGTCTAAACGCAAACGTCCGGCGCTGCCGATTCGGGAGATATGTGACTATTGGCAATGGCAAGAAGACGCTTACCGCTGTGCGATGCAGCTCAACAGTCAGCAGCAGTTTGATCTGACGCATCATCTGCGGTCCAATACCTTTCGTGCGCCGGGTCTGTTGTGGAAGTTAAATCGTCCCTTTGTCTGGGGACCGATGGGGGGGTCATATTGCGTGCCCACCGCGGCGCTGACTGGATTGCCTTTGAGACACAAAGCTGAATATATGGTTAAAAATGCCATCAATGCGTTTCAATTTCGTTTCTCTCCGACAGTCCGGCAAGCCGTCCATCGATCCGCGGCAATTTTTGCACAGACCTCTGCGGATCAATATAATCTGCTGCGGACGTATAATAAAAACGCTATCTTACTGCATGAGCAGGCAGCCGATCTATCCCATGGAACGCCGCATCGTTTTAATGGCCAGCGTTTCTTGAATATCGCCTGGATTGGCCGTTGTATTGCTGGCAAGGCGATGGAATTGCTGCTGAGAGCAGCGGCTCAAACTCGAAATCCGAAAATGCTCAATCTTCATCTGATAGGCGACGGCCCCGAATTGCCTCGATGGAAAGCGCTGGCTCAAAAACTGGGTATTGCCCCGCACTGTTCCTGGTACGGCTGGCTGGATCAGTCCCGTACTAATGACATTCTCAATTCCTGTGATCTGCTGGCCTTTACCAGTCTGCTGGAAGGCACCCCTGCGACCGTCATCAAGTCGCTGTCTTTGGGGGTGCCGGTAATGTGTCTAAATCACTGCGGCCCCGCTGATGTGGTCACCAATACCTGCGGCTCGCTGATTCCGGTTGGCCGACCCCAGGATATGGAAAGCCACATGGCCATTCAGTTAGATGAGATACTGGTCTGTCCCGAGCGAATCGAACAATGGAGCCGCAACGCTCTGCGTCAGGCCGAAAAATACACCTGGGAGGCCGCTGCCGAGCAAATTCGGCAAGTTTATCTGGACTGCCTCGAAATGGCGCCGTCCGCCGAAACAATCTGTGTAGGATAGAGCGATATGGCATCCATCAACCCATCTGCTGCTGTTTTCAACGTGTCCGGTTCTCCGCTACCCAGATGGGGTTCTAATCTGTCCGCTGGATCGGTTTTTATGGCAATCACACTCTTTTGCACGCTGCTGTCGCATATTGGCGAAATCAGCTTCGGCGGCTTTACGATTCGTGGCTGGGCATGGTCGATTGTTTTGGTTGCCGCGATGTTTTTTTTGCTGCCGCACCGATTCCGCAATCCGGTAAAATGCTGCTGCTGGATATGGATTCCATGGGTGGCGTGGATGATCGAGAAGACGGATTTTTCGAATCGCGAAGCAGCTCAGCGATTTTTTATTTTTATAACTCCGCTGCTAACGCTGCTGGCCTGTTCATCATTTCAACAGATTGATATCGCCGCCATCCGTCGCGGGATTGACAGGCTTGCATTCGGTTCGATCGCAATATATCTTGCGGCGGTCGTTGCTGCCCATTCGCTGCTGGCGCTGGCCACCTGGTACACCATCGCGGGTATCGCGATGACGTTTACATTTCTGGCTGTTACGGAAAGCACAGACTTGCGCAATGCACCGCCAAAAACCTGGGTGATGCTGAGCATCTATTATCTGGTACTGCTGTTCACAGAATCCCGTATGCCGCTGCTGGTCTTGCCGGCGGTGGCCGTCTTTGGTTACAATGGACTATCCCTGCGGAAAAAAGCTGTTCTTGGTATTTCGGTCATTGCGCTGAGCCTGGCGGGATTTTACGCCGGACCGGTACAGCAGAACATCTTTCATCGGGGATATGGCAGCTTGTCGGAATTATTTTCATTCGATCCGGATATCGTCAATACCTCCGGGCGGTTGACGGCTTGGCCGCAGTTTTTCGCGGGTATCGATGATATATGGAAAGGCGACGGCGCAACCTCATCTGCCGAATTTGGCTATGCGACGTTTCGAGGCTGGACACATACCCATAACGAATATCTGCGTATTTTGTTCGATTACGGAATTGTGGGCGTCATCCTGTTGGCAATTCCCACACTGTATTTGCTGGTTTCATTGATACGCAACGCGCAAAGGTATCGCAACAATCCGCAGATGCGATGGCTCTTTGCGGCGTCTATCAACGGCCTGCTGGCGATGCTTCTGCTGGGCGTCAGCGGCAATGTATTGATGTATATAGCCTATATCGGGAACCTGTTGTTTGCCTTGATTGGATGTGCTTATGCCGCAGCGCAGGAGACCCGATGAAAATTGCGATGATTCATAATGAATACGCTGCTTTTAGCGGCGAAGAAGCCATGTTCTACCGTATCGCCGAACTGCTGCAAAGCCGAGGACACGAGGTGGTTCAGTTCGTTCGATCCAGTCAGGATATCGGTCATTCGCTGGTCAACAAGGCTTCAGCATTCTTCAGCGGCATCTATTCGGCAGATAGTCGCCGCCAAATACGCATTTTTCTTAAGCAGCACCGCCCCGATATTGTTCATATCCAAAATCTGTATCCGCTGATTTCGCCGTCAATTCTGCCGGTGATTACGAAGATGGGCATTCCACTGGTGATGCGATGTGCAAATTATCGGCTGGTTTGTCCCAATGGTCTTCTGCTCCGAAACGGCAGGGTTTGCCATCGTTGTCTGGGCGGCAGAGAATGGCAGTGCCTCCTGACCAACTGCCAGCAGAACCTTGGAAAAAGTGCCGGCTATGCGATACGCAATTATATCGCACGCAAACAAGGCTGGTTTGACAAGCATGTCAATGTGTTCTACACACAGACATGTTTCCAAAAATCAATTTTGGTTCAAAACGGCTTTGATGCCGATAAAATCGAAGTTATCCCTAATATGACCTCGCTTGAAGGCTCGGACTTTAACCCCGGCAAGTATGTCGGATACCTCGGCAGAATCAGTGCGGAAAAAGGCGTCGATACATTTCTGGATGCCGCGCGTCAGCTTAGACATATACCTTTTAAGCTGGCAGGTGCAATCGGTATCGAATCATTTCATACCCAAAAACTGCCTGACAACGTCGAGTATGTCGGCTTTCTGAGAAAAGACCAGAAAATCGAATTTCTTAAAAACGCCGCGATAATTGTCGTTCCCAGCATTTGTTATGAAGGTTTTCCAGGTACGCTTCTTGACGCAATGAGCTATAGCACGCCGGTTATTTGCTCAGCGATTGGCGGCTTGCCAGAGATTGTCCAGGACTGCAAAACCGGCCGTTTATTTGAACCGGCAAATCCGCTGGATTTATCTAAAAAGATAGAGCATCTCTGGAATGATGACATTTTGCAAAAAAAACTCGGACAGCAGGGCTGCTGTTTTGCACGGGAACAATTTTCCGAGGATCGATACTATGACCGGCTGATGGCCGCATACGAAAAAGCGGCAAAAAATTGAAAATTTTACACTTTTTTACACAGACCACACGTAGTCCATCAGTAGAATTACATGAAAACATAGGAATAGTTCCGGGTTCATCCGTAAATTTACTTGAAAATATAGGCATAATCCCCGATTGACATCTGCCGAATTTATCCGATAATAGATGCCAGCGCGGGGTTATTGTTGGCAGCCTGTTTTCTCCGGATATGTTTGGATAATTCAAATTTTTTATGCAAAAGAGTATAAATTATGACAGATAAGAAGATACGCGTTGTTTTAGCAGATGACCACAGCATTGTGCTGGAGGGGTTGCGATACATCCTCAGTAAGCACAACCATATCGAAGTGGTAGCAACCGCCTCGACAGGACTGGAGGTCGTGGAGTGTGCCGAAAGGTATAACCCTGATATCGTGGTGATGGACCTGAAAATGCCCGGCTTGGATGGTTTTGCGGCGGCCGAACGAATTATCAGCAAGAACCCGGTGATTCGAATTATCGCCTTGTCGGCCGACATCCATTTAGGGGCGTTCCATCAAGGCATAAAGACAGGTATTTTGAGCTTTGTGGACAAAGAAAGTGCATTTGATCAGATTGTCTGCGCAATCGGTCAGGTCATGGACGGAAATGACTTTCATTGCACGCGTGTTCGCAGTCTGATGGCAGACAATCTAAGGCAAATGCTCACTTGTCCGTCACACAATTCTCGGAAAGTGGATGACTCCGATAGAAAACTAATCGAGATGCTCGCTGATGGCCACTCTGTAGGACAAATTGCTTTGGCAGTGAAAAAAAGCCCCAAAACAATCGATGCCCGTCGTCGTAAAATTATGCAGCAGCTTGGCTTATCTGGTTTGGCCGAACTGACCAAATATGCGATTGCCGAGGGCATTTCCTCGCCGGAACTGCGCTACGGATAAATCTTCTGATTTAGCGAAATAAATCAAGCGTAAATCCGTACTTCTACCCACACAGAGTAGGTTTTTCCTCGTTTATCCATCTAATCGAACTGTCGAAAGCAGGGTATGTGTTTTCGGCAAAATATTCTTGGATTTGATTTCAATTTCATCTCGTACAGCGATGTTTTTGAGATGATACTGCGATGGCGCAATACTGGCCATGCCCGTTTGATATCCATGGTCAATCCCTATAGCATTCTGCTGGGACATCGCGACCGGCACATGGCTGCGGCCATTTACGCATCCAGTCTGGTATTGCCCGACGGGGTAGGAATTGTTTTGGCTTCGCGGATCCTCTATGGCAGCCGCCGGTCCCGCACAACAGGGCCTGCATTGATGCTGGAACTGTGCGGCAAACCCGGTCTGCGTCATTATTTTTATGGCGGCAGTCCGACAACAGTCCAGCGGCTTGCTGCAAATCTGCAGCGCCGATGTCCAGGCCTTGATATCTGCGGATGGTATGCTCCGCCGTTTCGGCCCCTGACTGAACAGGAAGACAATGACGTGATTGCTCGCATCAATGCTGTCCGGCCGGATGTGGTCTGGGTTGGACTGGGGGCGCCCAAGCAGGAAAAATGGATGCTGGCTCACCAGACAAAATTAAGAACTACCGCAATGATTGGCGTTGGGGCGGCATTCGATTTTCACGCCGGAGTTAAAAAATGGGCTCCCTGCTGGATGCGCCGCTGCGGACTTGAATGGCTGTACCGGTTTTTTCAGGAGCCTGCTCGGATGGCGCGACGCAATGTGGATAATGTTATATTTCTTTATAAAGTCCTGATGTGCCGGTATGCAAAATTCACGGCCAATGTTGTCTCCGAAAATACCTCTTTACGGATGGAACACTCTTCCATTGTACCTGACGATGACAATCTTATCTTATCAAACGCTCCCGAACAGCCGGAGATAATCTACTCAGAACCGATACCACAGGAAGTATAATACTGCAGCACGGGGTTTTGGGGACCTGAATTGTGCGATATAATAGAAAATCACCTGCTCTGTTTTCAATCCGTTTTTCGTTGGCCAAATTGGATAGACGATAAAATTAGAGCCTAAATCATCCACTCTTTAGAGAATTTGGCGAAATCCAGCAGATTGACACTGCCATCGGGCAGTCCGCCAAGGCCGGAAATATCACCCTGCTGATAATTATCCGGCATCAGAGCGGTATCGGAATAATCCGTTGCCATGTGCAGCCAGTTGCCGCAAAAAACGACAAGGTCTGCCGCATCAACATCGCCATCCCGGTCGAAATCCGATGATTTATGGACCTGCCACTGCTCGGACCAGACAATCGGCATCACATTGCTCTGTTTAATTTCTTTTGTTGTTCTCCCAGGTACAGGATCACCTGGATG
>CAZVXR010000167.1:0-10303 GCA_964630865.1 uncultured Pirellulales bacterium
ATGCTGCTCAATGAGCGGGAGGATAATTTTCTGGCCAGCGTCCACATGGGGCGTAAGGAAGCGGTCATAAGCTGGGTGGATATTTCCACGGGACATTTTTTCATTCAGTCGGTGCGGGAATCGCAGGTGGTTGATGAATTGCTGCGGCTTGGGGCGCGGGAGGTCTTGCTGGCCGAACGGCGAGCGGAACTGTTTGCAGGGGAACAAAAGAAGCTGGCCGAGCAAATTCGGCAGCTATCGGGGGCGGTGGTTACGGAGCGGCCGGGCTGGTATTTTGACCCGTATAACGCCCGGCAAAAACTGCTCAAGCATTTCGGCGTAACGACGCTGGAGGGATTTGGGATTGCCGATGATTTTGAGGGCGTTGCTGCAGCCGGGGCGATACTGGAATACCTTGACGAAACGCAGAAAACGGCGCTCAAGCATATTACCTCGCTCAAGAAGCTGGCACGCACGGCGTATCTGCAAATCGACCAGACGACGCTGCGGTCGCTGGAAGTGCTGCGGACGATGCGGAGCGAGGCGGCCAAGGGTACGCTCCTCGACTGCATCGATAAAACGCTGACGGGGATGGGGTCGCGGCTTATGCGGTACTGGATTTGTATGCCGCTGTGCGATGTGGAACAAATTCACCGCAGACAAAATGCCGTGGCGGAATTAGTGGAAGATGATAAGCTCTGCGCGGAAATTCGGGCAGAGTTAAAGGGCATTTTCGACCTGGAGCGAATTGTCGCCCGAGTTACAACCAACCGTGCCGCGCCGCGCGACCTTGTTGCGCTGGCGGCGACACTGCGGACGATTCCATCACTGCGAGCAACACTGCAAACGTGCCGGGCGGAGATGCTGACGACGCTTGGCGCGGGATGCGACAGTATTGATGAATTGGCTGAGCTGCTGGAACGAGCGATTGAGCCGGAGCCGCCCGCCCACCTGCGCGATGGCGGCGTGATTCGGGACGGCTTTGATGCTCGGCTGGATAAATACCGTGCGATTTCGAAAGATGGCCAAAGCTGGTTAGCCCAGTATCAGCAGCAGGAAATCGAACGCAGCGGTATCGCGAATTTGAAAGTCGGATTCAACAAAGTCTTCGGCTACTACATCGAAATTAATCACAGCCAATCCGACAAAGTACCTGTCGAGTACGTCCGCAAGCAGACGGTCAAAAATGCCGAACGCTATATTACCGAACAATTGAAAGAATACGAACAGGAAGCCCTGGGGGCAGCCGAAAAGGCGATTGACCTTGAGGCACGGCTGTTTGAGCAGCTTCGGGTAGAAGCGGCGGCGTTTACCGCTAGGCTTCAGGCATTGGCACAGGTCATTGCCCAGACCGATTGCCTTGCCTCGTTTGCGTATCAGGCACGCCAATGTCGCTGGATTCGCCCGACGATCACGGCCGGCAAAGAGCTTGTGATTCGAGACGGCAAACACCCGGTACTGGCACAGATGCTCGGGGCGGAATTTGTCCCCAACGATGTCCAGCTTGGCGTTGAGGGAGCCGATACCGCAATTATCACAGGTCCGAATATGGCGGGCAAAAGTACCTATATACGCCAGACGGCGCTGCTGGTTTTATTGGCGCAGACGGGGTCGTTTATCCCGGCGGCGGAAGCGACCATCGGCATTGCCGACCGCATCTTTACCCGCGTCGGAGCCGCCGATGAACTGGCACGCGGACAAAGTACGTTTATGGTCGAGATGACCGAAACAGCCAACATTCTCAATAACGCAACCGAACAATCGCTGGTGATTCTCGATGAAGTCGGACGCGGCACCAGCACCCACGACGGCCTTAGCCTTGCCTGGGCGATTACCGAGCATATCGCCAATAAGATCAAATGCCGCACGCTGTTTGCCACGCATTATCACGAGCTGACATCGCTGGCCGAACTGCTGGCCAATGTCCGCAATTATAATGTCGCCGTCCGCGAATGGGCGGGTGAAGTGGTCTTCCTGCACAAGATCATCCCCGGCGGTGCGGACAAAAGCTACGGCATCCATGTGGCGAAAATCGCAGGCCTGCCCAAAGACATCATCAAACGCAGTACGGAGATTTTAACCGAGTTGGAAAGTACGTTCGCCAAAGAAGCCCACGGCGTGCAGCTGTCCAAGCATAAAACCGCTGCCGATGAGGATTTGCTGTTTGTCCAGAAGCATAAGTCCGTTTTGGATAAACTCAAAGAAACAGACCCAAACCGGCTAACGCCAATAGAGGCGATTAATCTGCTTAATGCGATTAAAGAGCAAATGGAATAAAAAATTATTCCTTACTCCATATCCGGGTATTTAAGTTCAAATCGTCGACAATCCCGAGGGCAAGGGACAGTTGGTCATAGTATTCGGCAACGGTATCAAACTCCAATGCGGAGGAAAACATCTTTGGCTCGAACAAATCTTTCTGCATGGAGATCGCGACAAAGACCTTCGAGCCAAGAAACGAAAGATAGATATCTGCGGCCGCCTTATGACGAAAGGCAAGAATCCGCTCCATCAGAGACGTCGAAAGAATATACCGTGCCTCAATCTGGTCTGTGCCGTACACAACAAATTCTTTCTCAAATTCCGGGTCTTCCAGTCGAACAAGCTGGCCTGCTGAAGCACACCAGGATTGCAGTGTTTGCCCAAATGAGCCGAACACTTTTTCGGCGGTATCCGGCAGTACGATGGTTCGGCCATGACATTTTTTGTTAAAATCCGCCGTAAAATACAAGCCTTTGAAAATCGTGTGCCAATGAGTCTGCGTTCCACCCTTGCGGGTGTGCGTTGTGGTTTTGTATTCGGCGTGGACTTCGGAAAAACTGACCTGCGTTTTGCCGCTTTTGCCCTCGAACATATCTTCAGAGCGATAGCGGTCTATTTGCTGCCGAAAAAGTCCGGAAACTTCAAACAATGCTTTCGGCAACCCATCCTGCGGCCGATACTCCAGACCCGGCTCAATAAACGCGATGAGTTTCTGAATAATAATATATTTGAATCCCCAACGATATTCACCTTTATATGAGTTGGCGATTCCCGCCCAGACCACAATGGCTCCAACCAATACAAATAGAAAAATAATCGGCGGCAACCCCTTGTTGATTAACACCCACCCGATGATCAGGCCGACCGCGATGATGATTCCCAAAGCAATTAAAGATTTTTTTACGATACTTTGCCGCTGACGTTCAAATTCGGCTAATCGTGTCTTTAGACTGGTATCGTAAAATTCCCTCAGTTCCTCGATGGATTTCATTTCAACAGATCTCCGGCATTGGGAGCCTGACGGTCTTGTTCAGAAAATTCAAGTAGAAACTGACGCTGAAAATTGAACGCCGAGGCGATGAGATTGGTGGGAAACATATCCACAGCATTATTATAATCAGTTACGGAAGCATTATAAGCCCGGCGGGCGGCGGATATCTGTTCTTCCAATTCGTTGAGCGTTCGCTGCAAATGCAGAAAGTTTTCGCCGGCCTTAAGCTGGGGATAATTTTCCACGGTCGCATAAAACAGCCCTATCAGCTTCGATACGGCGTTGTCATACTGCACCATCTGGCCAGGATTCATTTGTCCGCCCATCGCACCGGCGCGGGATTGGGTAACCTGCTCAAAAAGCTGCCGCTCATGCTGGGCATATCCCTTGACGGCCGAGACAAGATTGGGCACCAAATCCCAGCGTTTTTTGAGCATCGCATCCATCGTGCCGAAGATATTTCGTATCTGATTGCGCTTGCCGACAAGGCTGTTATACATCATAACAGGAATCAGCAGCACAATGACCGCAACGACCCCAATGATAATCAATCCCGCCATATTAATTTCTCCGCTTCAGTGTGGTATCCGATTTGTTTTTTGTCTTCCGGGCTCTCGTCCAGCATCTGTTCGAGAACGGCGAAGACCTGTTGAAACTGCTCATCATATTTGCATTCAAGGGATTCTATTTTCTGCCGCAGGAGGGAATTATCGGCCAGGATTTTACGTAATTGGACAAAGGTACGCATAATGGCGATATTGACCTCGACAGCCCGCTGGCTCCGCAGAACAGTGGACAACATCGCAACACCCTGCTCGGTGAAAGCGTAAGGTAACGCAGGCGAAAACTTTAAGCTGCTGAGGTTATCACAATTTGTGATAACCTCAGCTCTTTCTTTGCGGTTAAGCTGAAACATAAAATCAGGAGGAAATCGGTCGAGATTACGTTTCACAGCTTGATTAAGAACTCCTGTTTCGACCCCATAGAGAATCGCTAAGTCCTTGTCTAATATGACTTTCTCGCCGCGAATAAAGAGGATGGCTCTCTGTATCCGCTCGACTGGAACGATTGATTCAATCTTCTTTTTTGCCATAGAAAATCCTGAGTTTATATTATGACAAGGTGGTCGCAATTTGTGACCACCTACACTATTTTGAAGTCACAAGTTGTGATTTCAAGCTTGGTCTAATGGGTAAATTCGATTTTTTCGATAATTTCGTCACAAATTTTATATTTTTTCGAATCTTCGTCCGTGATTACAAATTGACGAGATTTTATGGGAAGCCAGTCTTTCGGAAGATCGCATTTGGAACGCAGCAGGTTTTCCTGGAGTGCAATGTATCCCTTAACAAGATCCGTCGGCTCGCCACGAGGTTCATGAATGATAAAAGCAGAATCTTTCACGCAGTATCGTTTGCCTGTCGCTGACAGAAATAAATCAACGGCAATAGAACAGCAAAGTCCCATGTTAACAGTATCAACAGGAGCTGAGACACTATGAATCATATTACGAATAACCAAAAAAGCAGTTCCATCGCCGCCATCGGAATTGATACACAAAGTAATCGGTTCGGTCTTTGATTGTTCATCCAAATAAGCAAGCTGTGCACAAACCGTAGAAGCCATTGCCCTGTTAAAGTCGCTGGAGATAAAGATAATTCTCCGTTGAAGCAGTGGATCATTTGCATCAAAACTGGCACGGCCGACGTTATAGTCATATAACCGTTCAGCCAGATTTCCATAATTTTGTGAAACTGCCACTCGACAACCGCAAGCACCAATACATAGTAGAAAAGCCAAAGATATGTGATACATATTTTTTTAACTCCCTATAATTTTAATTTGAATACAGAGAATTACACATTAAACCGGAAGTTGATAATGTCGCCGTCCTGGACGACGTAGGCTTTGCCTTCCAGTCGCATTTTACCGGCGGCTTTGACAGCCTTTTCGTCGCCATGCTGTTTGAGGTCATTATACGCCATCGTTTCGGCGCGGATAAAGCCGCGTTTGATGTCACTGTGGATTTTGCCCGCCGCGTCAAGCGCGGAGATGCCCGCCGGAATCGGCCAGGCGCGGACTTCGTCTTTGCCGACGGTCAGGAAGCTGATTAAACCGAGTGTCTTGTAGCAGCTTTGCACGAATTGAATCGATGCGGGCTTTTCCAGTCCCATATCGACCATAAACTCCTTGCGGCTTTCCGGGTCGAGCAGCGCCAGTTCGCTTTCGATGCTGGCACAAAGCTGAATCACTTCCACGCCGGCGCCGGCGGATTTGGAGACGTCGAACTTTGCATCAAGCTGGCTTTCGCCGACATTGATAACCACCATCATGGGCTTTAGCGTCAAAAAGCCCAGCGGCTTGATGATTTCCCGTTCAATATCATTACTGATAACACTGCTGATGGGCTGCTCGGATTCGAGAGCCTTTTGCAGCTTTAGTTGCAATTCCAGTTCGGCTTTATCCTGTGCTTGTGTCTTGGTAGGCTTGTGAACTTGCTTTTCCAGACGTTCGATGCGGGTTGTGACCATCTCAAGGTCAGCCAGCAAAAATTCCGTCCGCAGTTCTTCAACATCTTTGATCGGGTCAATGCGTTCGCGGTATGCGGCTACCGAGTCATTCTTGAACGCCCGCACCACAAGCACAAATAAATCCATCGTGCGAATATTGCCAAATAGCTTTCGTGCCGCAGCCCGCCCGTGCTCATCGACAAACGATACGCCCGGCAGATCAAGACAGTCGATGGTTGCGCGAACAACCTTGTTTGGCTGATACAATCCATTGAGCCAATCCAGCCGTTCATCCGGCACCGGTACAACCTGCTCGTGAATATCTGTTGAGCCCAAGGGGGGCATGGGTTTACCGGATATTGCCGACAAGATCGTGCTTTTCCCGGATTGCTGCAAACCAATTAACGCTACTTTCATTATAAATCCTCAATGATTACATGTTATTATAAACAGAATTTCCATACGAATCGTATGCCACCACCAGCGGAAAATCCCGAAACTCCAATCGGCGAATGGCTTCGGAGCCTAATTCTTCGTAGGCAACTAATTCACTGGCAAAAATATGTTTGCTGAGCAATGCACCCGCCCCGCCGAGCGCCGAAAAATGTACCGCACCGCAGTCCTGCAATGCTTTTCGCACCTCCGCCCCGCGATAGCCTTTGCCGATGGTCGCCCGAAGTCCGTGAGCGTATAAAATCGGGCTAAACGCATCCATTCGGCTCGAAGTCGTAGGTCCGGCGGCTCCAATAACTCGCCCCGGCCGTGCCGGCGTCGGACCCACAAAGTAAATCGCCGCCCCCCGCAGGTCAATAGGTAGCGGCTGCCCCTGCTCGATAAGTTCACACAGCCGTTTATGCGCCTGATCGCGGGCGGCATAGACATAGCCTCTCAGGCAGACCGCGTCTCCGGCGTGCAAGTCCCGCACCGCAGCCTCATCCAAAGGCGTATTTAATTGTAGTGTTTTTGTGACCATTCTTTTTCTCTTGAATCCAACAAACTTATTGGGGCAGTGTACCAGTTTTTTTTGTTTTTTCGACCGAAAAATGCGGATTATTGTCCGTGGACTGGCGATTTAACCCTTAAAAGGCTTTTTTCGTTGACACCGACATCGCAAAATAGGGTATAATGGTACAGATGGCAAAGTATCCAATATACCTAAATTTGTCAGGTCGCCGGACGGTTGTCGTCGGAGGCGGAACGATCGCTTTACGGAAAACACAAGCTCTTGTGGAAGCCGAATCGCGTGTTACCGTGGTGGCCGAACATCTCTCGCCTACACTGGAAGATGCTTTTGCGATGCCTGGTGTCGAGATTGTATTAAGCCCTTACCGCAAGGACTATTTAGTCGGGGCAACCCTATGCATCGCGGCCACCAATGACTCGGTAGTCAACAAAAAAGTGTATACAGATTGTCAGGAATTGGAAATACTCTGCAATGTTGTAGATCAGCCGGAATTGTGTGATTTTTTTGTGCCGGCGGTAGTCAAACGCGGCGATTTGCAGATTGCCATCAGCACTGACGGCAACTGCCCCGCGTATGCCGGACACGTCCGCAAAAAGCTGGAAGAATTGTTTACCGAAACGCATGGTCAATTCGTCGAAGAACTGGAAAAAATTCGCAAACACATCATCGCTGAAATATCCGACCCCGATCAGCGCAAAGCATTGCTCGGTCAATGCGCCAGCGACGAATCGTTCGACTACTTTACCGCCCACGGCCCGCAACAATGGTATGAACGCTATCAGGCTGTGATTCATCACAAAGTATAATTGGGACCGCTAAACAACAAGACCGCTCATCTCGGCTCTTCCCAAGATAAGCGGTCTTACTTGAAAGTATCCCCTCCAGAGGGGTACACAAGTTATTTTGTCAATGATGCTTATTTCGTTTTTAGGATATCCCGAATTTCCGACAAAAGAAGTTCCTGATTGGATGGAACGGGCGGAGCAGCTGGCTTGGCTTCTTCTTTTTTCTTAGCCATATTCATTATTTTAATCAAGGCAAAAACCGCCGCGGCGACAATTACAAATTCAATAATTGTGTTGATAAACATCCCATAGCCCAGCGTTACGGCGGGGACATCTTTCCCCGCGGCATCCACCGTAGCTTGTTTCATAACGACGGCCAGTTTCGAGAAGTCAACCTTGCCCAGCAGCATTCCGATGGGCGGCATAATTACATCTTTAACCAGTGAATTGACAATTTTACCGAACGCGGCACCGATGATGATACCCACCGCCATATCCATCACATTGCCCCGCATCGCAAAGGTCTTAAATTCCTGCCACAGTTTCATACGTTACCCTTTCAATTAAGGTCAAGTTATGTCCTGTATTTTATTATTGCTCTAAAATAATTCTCGTCTGATTATTATAGTATCCCTTTTTTCCGTGTAAAGTCTTTTTTGCCGGATTCTGGTCAAATTTTATCCTCAAAAAACCGATGAAAATCCTTTACAAACTCAACTTTGTAGGATAGGATGCTGTTTTCGCCGAAGTAGCTCAATGGTAGAGCACGGCTTTCGTAAAGCCGGGGTTGTGGGTTCAAGTCCCATCTTTGGCTGTGTGCCGCAAATATAATAGGTGACAATGGTACACCGATATTAGCAAAGCTCCGCCGCATTGACCCAATTATCCGAAAAATTTGAACAACTCACAACGCACCTGTCCCAATTGAGGCGCGTTCTTGTCGCCTTTTCAGGCGGTGTGGATAGCACATTTTTGCTCAAGGCTGCCGTCGATATTCTCGGCAAAGACAATGTAATTGCCTGTCTCGGAGTTAGTCCCTCCCTATCGGCACACCAGCATGTTCAGGCGACCGCAATAGCCCGGCAATTCGGCGTTCGATTAGACGAAATCTCCGTGGGTGAAATCGACGACCCGGCATACCTTTCCAACAAAGCTGACCGCTGCTTTCACTGCAAAAGCCGACTATTTAAGTCGCTTATTGAAAAAGCCGCTCAGCAAAACATCCCTTACATTCTGTGCGGAGCCAATTTCGATGACAAAGACGACTATCGTCCGGGTAATCGGGCGGCGGAAGTTTTTGGCATCCTAAGTCCGCTGATGGACGCCAAACTGACCAAAAAGGAGATTCGCCAGCTAAGCCGGCAAATGAACCTGCCGACCGCAGATTTGCCAGCTTCGCCATGCCTTGCCAGCCGATTGGCCTACGGCATGGCAATCAGCAAAGAAAAGCTGGCTCAGGTTGAAAAAGCGGAAGACTTTCTGCGGCAGTTAGGTTTTGTGGAATTTCGCGTCCGCCACCACGGCGACATCGCCCGGATTGAAATCAACGCGGGTGAATTTGCCAAAATCATGCCGGAAACCGTCCGGAAACAGATTGTCAATAGTCTGAAAAAGCTCGGCTTCCATTATATTGCCCTGGATTTGCAGGGATTTCGGTCTGGATCGATGAATGAGTCCCTAACCGAAGATGAAAAGACATTATAGTTCTCGGTCAAACTACGCAGTTTAACATCTGGAAAATGATAAAAATTAATGCCGAGCAAACCTAAGGTGGGGTAAATGAGTATAGTTAATAGAGAACTTTGACATATTAAAATGTGTGGTAGTAATTAGCTCTTAACCAATGACCCACAGGGTCATAATAGTGCTCCAAATCCGCTGTACTTGAGTGCAGACACACAAGGCAGATCGTAGATAGGCGGATAATGTGAGCCTAAAGTGGATACGAGAAGAGCTATTATTCAAAAAAGAGGAGAGCGCTGCGCTCTCCTCTTTTTTATTTTTTAGGTGTATTTGCTCTTGACAACGTATGCAAAGTATAGTTTACTGTGTTCGTGGAGAATGAACTCCGTGTAGAGTAACACAAGGAAGGGATTATGGTTCCCGACAAGAAAACTCCTGAACGGGAAAAAGAGAAGACTTCAATAGAACTTCTCCGAAAGCTCCGAGAGAAGCTCTTTTCCGAAAATATTTCCACCGCAAGGCTGGCCGCGCATCATCTTGGCTGGCTGCAGGATGACGGTCTGGTCGTCCTCAAAGAGGCGTTGTTTGGCGATTATTCCCGCACGGTCAAAAAAGCCGCCGCTTACGGTCTAAGAAGTATGCGGGGACGGATGGCTAAACTTGCCAAAGAAGTGCTTCAGCAGGGACTAATTCATAAGGACACCACCACTCAGGCGGCATGCTATAAATCCCTGCAACTGACACGCCGTGAATTTCCGCAAAAAACCAGCAGCGACACCAAGACAAACCCCAACCGGATCAATATCAAAGACCTGCCCGCCAACAAAAGTAAGCCCAAAAAATTTCACCCCAATCGATTGCCCTGATTTTGTTTTGCTTAGATCGTTCCATTGTATTTTCTCCCATAAAACTTTTTGATTGTGATTTTATTTCAAAATCTTTTACCTTGTACGTTTGCCCTTTCTTCTCACCCCCAATCCGCCCAGACACATTAAAATAAATGTCGCTGGCTCAGGGACAACCGTAATATTGTCGATTGCCAAATGGTTGCCGCGATAATCGCTGTAAATATCTGTGCCATTAATACCCGGAACAATACAAAGACGATTGATGTTCTTGAAATCGAAAT
>CAZVXR010000168.1:0-4878 GCA_964630865.1 uncultured Pirellulales bacterium
AAGTAGAACGAATCTAAGGTTCAATACGTTTGGAGTAAATGAATGAGTCTGAGTGATCCGATTGCGGATATGCTAACGCGAGTCCGGAATGCCGGCCGAGTCGGCAGACGGGATGTCAAGATTCTTAACTCAAAGATCTGTCAGGGCGTCGCCTCTGTCTTGAAAGAAGAGGGCTTTATCGATGACTATGACAGCATTGATGATGGTAAGCAGGGTCTGTTGCGGGTCAAATTAAAGTACTCCGTAACCGGGGAGCATTTGATTAACGAAATCAAACGCGTCAGTAAACCCGGACGGCGCATTTATTGCCCCGTCGCGGATTTGCCAAAAGTCCTCGGCGGGCTGGGGATTTCAATTGTCTCGACCAGCAAAGGAATTGTAAGCGATAGAAAATGCCGCGCAGAAAATATTGGCGGTGAACTAATTTGTACGGTGAGCTAAATGAGTCGTATAGGAAAAAAACCCATAGATATTCCAGGTGGCGTCAAAGTAGAACTGAGCGGTAAAACTCTCAAAGTCGTTGGCGCAAAGGGAACGCTCCAGTTAAGCGTCAGTCCCGAAGTCAATGTCAAAGTCGAAAATAACCAGATTCTGGTCATCAACGACGATGAGAACGTCCGGTTCAAAAAAGCGATGCATGGAACCACACGCGCGTTAATCTTCAATATGATTGAAGGCGTGACCAAAGGATACCAAAAAGATATCCAGATTTTTGGTACCGGCTATAACGTCAAAGAGCAGGGCGGAAAACTGCTCTTAAATGTCGGATTCTGCAACACCATTGAGCTGCCGATTCCCAAGAATGTCAAAGTTGAGATCAAGACCGGGGCAACCAAAGGCAATGACACCCCCGCCCTTTTCTCGCTGACAAGTTCAGACAAACATGCCTTGGGACAGTTTGCGACCAATGTGCGACGTGTGCGTCCCCCGGAACCCTATCAGGGAAAAGGCATTCGATTTGCTGACGAACATGTGGTCCGCAAAGAGGGCAAAGCGCTGGCGTCGGGTGGATAACGGAAAAAAAATGATTTTACCAGCGGCGTGACAGCCGCTCTCAGAAGATCGCAGGAATAACAAAACTATGTTGAAAGCACGAATTGAAAATTGCAGAACCCGCAGAAATTGGCGGTCGCGTAAGAAAGTATTCGGAATGCCCGAACGTCCTCGTCTGGTCGTGTTCCGGTCGGGACGGCATATTTATGCCCAGATCATTGACGATATTGCAGGCTTGACCCTGGCCTCGGCCAGCACGATGGCCAAGGGCGTCAAAGAGGGAATCAAGAAAACAGGCAATCGCGAAGCGGCCGCCGTAGTCGGGTCGGCCCTGGCTAAACGAGCGATCGAAGTGGGCATCAATGCGGTGTGTTTTGACCGTAACGGATACAAGTATCATGGTCGAATCAAGTCACTGGCCGATGCCGCACGTAAAGCGGGCTTAGCGTTTTAATTGTCAATTAAAGAGAAGAATAACCCAGTATCAGGTTTTGGACAACGGAGAGTAAAGTTGGCTGAGGAAGCAATCAGAACAGAACAGTACGGCGAACAGCAGCTGGAAGATACCGTAGTGAAAGTCTATCGCAATGCGAAAGTGGTTAAAGGCGGAAGACGTTTCAGTTTCGCGGCACTGGTTGTTGTAGGGGATCGTAATGGTACGGTCGGGTATGGATATGGCAAAGCCAATGAAGTTCCCCCGGCGGTTGAAAAGGCGATCAAAGATGCCAAAAAGAATCTGAAAAAGATCGTCGTCGTCAATGACACCCTTCCGCATCAGGTGCATGGAAAGTGTCGTGCGACGGAAATCATTATGCTGCCGGCCAGTCCGGGTACAGGCGTTATTGCGGGCTCTTCGGCACGAGCGATGCTGGAGTTGGCAGGTGTCCGCAACGTGCTGACCAAAATCCATGGTAGCCGTTCGGCAAAAAATGTGGTTAAAGCCGTGATGGCGGGTCTTTTGAAACTACGAAACAAGCAGACCATCGAATCGCTTCGCGGCGTACAGATTGAAGCTTAAACTAAGGACGTAAGTACGATGTATATACATGAAATTACAGCAATTGCCGGGGCGCATAAAAAACGCAAACGCGTCGGACGCGGCAAAGGCAGTGGACACGGAAAGACCTGCGGACGCGGACATAAGGGCGACGGAAGCCGCTCCGGTTTCTCGATCCCGCTGACCTACGAAGGCGGACAGATGCCTTTGTTTCGCCGGATTCCAAAACGCGGCTTTAACAACGCCAATTTCACCATGCGGTATGAAGTTGTCAATGTATCGCAGTTAGATCGTCTGTTTGACGATGGCGCAGCCGTGGGGGTTCAGGAAATGGTGGTCGCAGGACTGATTGACAGCCCGGCCAGCCGTATTAAAGTTCTCGGCGACGGCGAATTGTCCAAAAAACTCAACGTAACGGCTCATAAGTTCAGTAAGAGTGCCGAACAGAAAATTTCCGGTTGCGGCGGAACCATCAAGGTCGTAGCCTGAGAATCATAACCGAAAAGGATTTTCAGATGCTGGGTACAATTTTTAATATTTTCAAAATTCCGGATCTTAGAACTAAGATTCTGTTTACCGCTGCGCTGTTGTGCATCTATCGCATTGGATTCTACATTCCGGTACCGGGGTTCAATCAGGATGTGATTGCTGCCCAAACCAGCCAGAAAGACTCCAGCAGTCCGATGAGCAGGGCGACAGATTATCTGGAAATGTTTACCGGCGGAACGCTAAGCCGAAGCAGCTTGTTTGGGTTGGGTATTATGCCTTATATCTCTGCGTCGATTATTCTGATGCTTCTGGGCGAGGTACTGCCTTCATTGCGGAAGCTCAGGCAGGAAGGCGCTACAGGCCATAAAAAAATCCAGGAATACACCCGATATCTGACCGTCCCGCTGTGTATCCTCCAGGCGATGATGTATATGCGGATGTTTATGAGCGGCGAGGGGTATATCTATCCCGGGATGCAGTTTTGGACAATCCTGATGGGGGTTGTCGGGATGACTGCCGGAACCCTTTTCCTGATGTGGCTTGGCGAACAGATTGACGAATATGGGATCGGTAACGGTATCAGTCTTTTAATTATGGCTGGTATCTTGGCCCGTATGCCGAAAGCATTCCATGATGTCTGGAAAAATACGGAATTTCAGGTTGGCGTTTCCGAAGGCAAATATGGCCCCGGAACCCTGATTTTCCTCATTGCGGCGTTTGTTTTTGTCGTTGCCGGAGCAATCTTAATCACGCAGGGTCAGCGCCGCATACCCATTCAGCAGGCCAAACAAATGCGCGGCCATCGGATGTACGGCGGCCAGCGTCATTATTTGCCCCTGCGGGTTAATCACGGCGGCGTAATGCCCATTATCTTTGCCTCCAGCTTGATGATTTTCCCGAATATTATTGCCGGCTGGCTTAAGAATATGCTCCCCGGATCGCAGTTTGCCCGACTTTTCGACGAGGCGTTTCAGCCGACGTCCTATACCTATACCGTGGTTTATATTGTGATGATTTTTGTTTTTGCCTTCTTTTGGACGACCGTTCAGTTTCAGCCCAAAGATATGGCCAAAAATCTTCGTGACCGCGGCAGTTTTATCCCAGGTCTTCGTCCCGGTCAGCGAACCGCGGATTATCTTGAAACGGTGATGATTCGGATTACATTCTTTGGAGCTGCCTTTTTAGCGATTATCGCTGTGATTCCCAGCCTTGTTTCTGGATTGTTGGGGGTCAATTATGTCGTTACCTCCTATCTGGGCGGCACAGGCTTACTTATTGTCGTCAGCGTCTCGCTCGATCTGGTTCAGAGAATCGAAGCCAATCTCTTAATGCGTAATTACGAAGGTTTCTCCGAAGCCGGCCGAATCAAAGGGGCCTACCGATGAGATTGATACTTCTTGGCCCTCCCGGAGCCGGCAAGGGAACCCAGTGTAAAGGATCATTGAAAAGTTCAACATCGTCCATTTATCCAGCGGCGATATTCTCAGGGCAGAGCGAACTAACGGTTCTGATCTGGGCAAAAAAGCTCAAAGCTATATGGATTCAGGAGCCTTGGTTCCCGATGGCCTGATTATCGATATGATGGTCAAAGCAATGACCAGTGCTCCACGCGGATATGTCTTGGATGGTTTTCCAAGGACAACGGTACAAGCGGATGGACTGGATAAGGCGCTGGCAAATGCGGGCGAAAAAATTAATGCTATTGTCAATCTGGTGGTGGATGACCAGTTGATTCTTCCGCGTATGACGGGTCGTCGCAGTTGTCCAAAGTGCGGTGCGGTCTATCATATTCAATCGCTTAAGCCTAAAGTGGATGGCCAGTGCGACAAAGGATGCGGCCTGCTGGTTCAGCGGGTGGACGATACCCCCGAGGTTGTCGGAAACAGATTGAAAACCTACCATCAGCAGACCGCTGCGGTGGTAGGATATTATAAATCCCAAGGTGCGACCATTTTAGACATCGACGCAGCTCAGGATATTGATCAGGTTACTCAGGCTGTTTTCAAAAAGCTCGATACCCTGAATATGTAGGTTGTTGCAATGGCAATTACGCTGCGAAGCAGCCGAGAAATTCAGATGATTCGCAGGGCCGGAGCGGTCGTTGCGAAAGTTCTTTTAAAACTTCAAGAGTTAGCGTCGCCGGGAGTCAGCACCGCCCAGTTGGACCAAGTAGCGACCGAACTGACCAACGAAAGCGGGGCAATTGCCCTCTTTCGAGGCGTTCCCTGTCCGTATGGCGGAAAACCCTTTCCCGGGGCAATCTGTTCGTCGATCAATGAACAGTTGGTTCACGGGATTCCGTCGCCGAAAGTGATTCTTAAGCAGGGCGATCTGCTCAGTATTGATTTCGGTTCCCAAGCGAAAACTTCGTCTGTAGTCACCGCTCGGTCGCTCCACAC
>CAZVXR010000169.1:0-2364 GCA_964630865.1 uncultured Pirellulales bacterium
GGCCGCAAGTTGTAAGACTTCCGCAAACCACACCGGCCCCTCCTGGGCTGACTGCTGCCTGCTCCGTTTTAGGGATTCCAACCTTACCAGCAGCCAGCCCACCATAACTACCACTCCCACCAGCCAGACGGCCAAAATACATATCTTCCAAAGTGAAACCATTGTCTTGTGTGTGGAGGTACCAATGGTTACGGGTGTTGTCCACGATTCTTGAACTGGCAAAGCCGATGGAATAGTCGAAACCGCGATTGAAGACGAGACGGATTCGGAAAAAACTTTTTCCTCATGCGGAACGGTGGCACATTCCATAACCGCGGAAACTACTTTAACCTCGTTATAGTTGGCCCAATGGTTTACCTCACCCACAAAACTCACGCTCGAGGACCATGTCGGCGGCAGGACCAGCTTAACCAGAACCAGCAGCCAAAGAACATATCTAACCTGCGGCCAAACCCAGCGCCGGCTGACCAAATCGATCACATAAATGATCCCAATCAGGATTCCGACCTGCCACGTCATCGGCCAAACCCATTGCCACCACCCTTGAGCCACCTGTTTTATCAACTCGAACATGACTGATCACCTTTCTGTTTGCCTTCTTGCAAAATCTTGATAAGTTCTGGTTTTTCTTTTGTGGATAAATTCTCATCTTCAGTCAGAAAGTGCATCAACGGCCCCAACGCCCCCTCAAACGCATGGTCCAGCATCATCCACAGGGCATTCTTTCGCGCGTCCTGCCGTGACAATATTGGTTCATAAAAGCTTACATTTTTTTGCTTTATGTCTCTGACCACATTCTTTTCCACCAGTCGCGACAACAGCGTCTTGATTGTGGTATATGCCCATTCCACCCCTTTTGGTAGCCGTTCAGCAATCTGCCGCGCCGTTGCCGGATGTTTTGCCCAAAGGGCATTCATAATTTGCCATTCTGATTCCGTTAGCTTCATTGTCGAGCCTTTCTTCTACAACTGTAGTAAATTATACTACAGTTGTAGAAGAAGTCAACTTAAAATAAGTTTTTTTATAAATAATTTTTTATTCACCCTACGTAAGAGATTTATCTGTCGTTAGTTACACCGAACTAATACTCCATCACATCGACCTGATTTGGCAAAAAAACTTTCGACCCCGAATCTTTTATTGAAGCCCATTTCGCTACCGCCGTACTCGCCGCAACTGAATCCGGTGGAAAAACTCTGGCAGTATCTACGCAGCCATTACTGGTCCAATCGTATCTATAAAGACTACGAAGCTTTGCGAATCGCTGTGGTTGAGGCGTGGCAAAGAACTTGCCTGGATACATCGAAGATCAAATCCATCTGCAGGGTAAACTATCTCCAACGCGAATTTATTTAGGGCCGTTGGTATAAGCTATTTCACAGAATCTTTTTCCCGGTTGTACTGGTCATATTGCGCTGCCGCCAATCTCTTTGGATAGCTCAATACTTCGCTGCATCGCGCGTTCGAGGGCGGCGGCAATTGTTTCGCTCAGATTGTGTTTTTGGAAAACCGCTATCGCCGCTTCGGTCGTGCCGTGCGGGGAGGTTACTTTGCGTCGCAGATCTGCGGGGCTTTCCCCACGGTCATAGGCCTGTTTAGCCAGCACACTGGCACCGTAGGCGGTTTGAAGCACAAGTTGCTCAGCGGTATCTTTCGATAATCCCAATTGCTGGCCGGTCTTGATCATTTCTTCCATCAGCAGAAAGAAATACGCCGGGCCGGAACCGCTGACCGCCGTGACCGCATCAATCAATTCTTCCCTATCGACAACGACCGCTTTACCGACAACGCCAAACAGCTCAACCGCCAGCGACATCGATTCTATTGCGGCGTTTGCGGAATACAATGCCGTCGCTCCCTGACCAACCATCGCAGGCGTATTGGGCATCGCACGAATAATCTGGCAATTCGGCAGCCGTCTGGACAAATACGAGGTCGTGATACCCGCAGCAATAGAGATAACCAGGGTTTTATCCTCCAGTTTCCCCGCGATCTCATCCAGCAGTGTTTTGACATTCTGGGGCTTGACGCAAACCAAAATCACCTTGGCAAACTTGATAAGGTCTTCATTATTCAAGGTCGTTTTAATCTTGTATTCGCCAGCCATTGCCTCCAACCGCTCAGGGCGAACATCCGAGGCCATAATGTCTTTGGGCTTATACAGCCCCGACGCAAGGATGCCTTTAATGATGGCCTCAGCCATATTTCCGCTGCCAATGATACCGATTGTACTCATTTTATCTCCAGATTGTTGTTGCAACTGATTTTCAATTTTCTGTATTATCCCGTCAGCAAATCAAATTGCTCCGGGCTAAGGCTGTGGCGAAGTTTCTGAAGCGCTTGCAGCTCAATCTGACGGATGCG
>CAZVXR010000170.1:0-6421 GCA_964630865.1 uncultured Pirellulales bacterium
ATCTTAGGGCGGATCGTCGCCTACAAAACAGGCCATCACCTCAACCAGAAGCTGGTACAGAAGATCGTCGAGCAGGCGCACAAGCAGGAACAAAAGCAATTATCTTCGGGCAAGCCGCTTTTGGATATCAGGCGGATACAGAAAATCCTGCCGCACCGTTATCCATTTCTGCTGGTGGATAGAGTCGTCGAGATCGAGGAAGACCATCGCATCAAAGGTATCAAAAATGTAACGATCAATGAGCAGTTCTTTCAGGGACATTTTCCCGGTACGCCGGTAATGCCGGGCGTGCTGATTGTCGAAGCGCTCGCGCAGGTGTCGGGATTGCTGTTTGCCCAGAAACTGGAAAACACCGGCAAACTCGCTGTCTTGCTGACGATTGATCATGTCAAAATTCGCCGCTCCGTCGTGCCGGGTGACCAGTTGATTCTGATTGCCGAAGCCGACAAGGTGCGCAGTCGGGCGGCCAAATGTAATTGTATTGCGTTGGTCGGCGACGAGGTAGTCGCCGAAGCGCAATTGAAGTTTATGCTCGTGGACGACGAAATGAGTTGACGTTCGCGTGGAATTGAAGCTTTAACGGAGGTTTATTTACAAATATGAGTTCACAAATACACCCCAGCGCTGTTATTGACAAAACCGCAAAGCTGGGAAATGATGTTGTCATTGGTCCTTTCACGCTGGTGGATGCCGGCGCAGAGATCGGAGAGGGTTCAATTCTCGACGCCCACGTAGTGGTCGGCAAAAATGTCAAACTCGGCAAGAATAACCGGCTGTTCGCCAATTGTGTCGTCGGTCGCCCGCCGCAGGTCTTGAATTTCAACAAACCCGCCGGCGGTCTGGTGATCGGAGACGGCAATGTTATCCGCGAGTTTGTAACGATTCATCCGAGTATGTATCCGGACCAAAGCACGACCATTGGCAGCGGCAACTTGCTGATGATCGGCGTCCATATTGGACACGATTGTATGCTCAGCGATTCGATTGTGATGAGCAACGGTACCCAGATCAGCGGCCATTGCCATATTCAGACGGGCGTCTGGTTGTCGGGGATGGTTGCGGTGCATCAGTTCTGCACCATCGGCAAGTGGTGCTATGCCGCCGGTTTTACCGGCATTGCCCACGATATTCCGCCGTTTATGATTGTTAGCGGCCACTATCCTTCCGAAGTCCGCGGCGTCAATAAGCGCGGCTGCAAACGCGCGGGCCTTAGCGAAGAGCAGCAGGAAAAAATCGAGAAAGCCTACCGCTTTATTTGGCGTGCCAAAAAGCCCGTTCTCCAGCAGGTTAAGGCGCTGGCAGAACAGGATGGCACAGACGAGAATCTTCACGCCATTATCGAGCTGATGCTCAATATGGGCAAGCAGCGTTTTGGTCGCCACCTGGAATTGTTCCGCGACTGAAAACCCTGTGCCAGAGGCAAACCTATGTGGGTGCCCTGCCCATGTCTTTTTGCATGGGCAGGATTCGTTGTAGTATATGTTGATGATATGAGTGGTCTTTATGAATAAAATTCGTACAGCGATTGTCGGCGCCGGCAAGATGGGCGGTATTCACGCCAAAGTCTATGGTAAACTCGATGAAGCCCAGCTTGTCGCTGTGGTGGATTCCGATCCGATTAAGGCTCAAAATCTGGCCAGGCAGCACAATTGCCTCGCACTGACAGATCCGAAAGAGCTGATTGGCAAAGTCGATGCGGTTACCATTTCTGCCCCAACCGCAGCGCACCAGTCGCTGGCCGAGCTGTTTATCACCAATCGCATTCCGGTACTCATTGAAAAACCGCTGGCTGCCAGTGTCGAACAGGGACGCCGGATTGTTGAGTTGTCTAAGCAGTACAATACGGTTGTTGCCGTCGGTCATTCCGAGCGATGCAATCCGGTCGTTCAGGCGATGAAACGTCTGCATATTGAGCCGATGTTTATCGAGGCCACGCGGGTTAGTCCCTATCCGTTCCGCTCCATGGATATCGGCGTGGTTCTTGATGTGATGATTCACGACATCGACATCATCCTGTCTTTGGCCAATAGCCCGGTCAGGAATGTCGAAGCTATCGGCGTCAATGTTATCGCCGACCACGAAGACATCTGCAACACCCGCATTACCTTCGAAAGCGGCTGCATTGCCAACATCACCGCCTCGCGCCTTGCGCTGAAGACCGAACGCAAAGTCCGTATCTTCAGCCGTCAGGCATACCTGAGCCTCAACTACCAGACCAAAGAAGGCATTGTCATTAAAACCGACCCCAATATCGATATGGTCAAGTGGATTCGGGAACACCAGGAAGCACAGGACTTCGACTTTTCCACCGTCAACTGGACAGAAATGCTCCACATTGAACAATTGGACATTACCGATGCCGAACCGCTAAAAGTCGAGCAGCAGTCCTTTCTTAAGGCTGTAGTCGATCCTGCGTTCCGCCCTGAAGTCACCGCCGAAGAAGGTCTTGCCGCTCTGGAATGCGCGGAAAAGATTTTGACCTGTGTCGGTCAGCACAAGTGGCGATAGACGACAAGCCCCGTGTGTTTATTGTGGAATCGCCGCGGCGAAGTGGCGGATGAGGTCTTCGGTTTCTTCCCAGCCGATGCAGGAATCGGTCAGCGAGACGCCATATTTAAGCTGACCTGCCGAGCCGATGCTTTGGCGCCCTTCCTTGATGAAACTTTCCAGCATAATCCCCGCGATGACTTTTGTGCCGCCGCGAATCTGGTCGGCGATGTCGTACAGCGCCTCTTTCTGCCGTTTATAATCCTTATGTGAATTGGAATGGCTGCAATCAATCACAATACCATTTGCAATATGTGCTTTTTGTAACAATACTTCTGCGAACGCCACAAATTCGCTGGCATAATTTGGGCCGTCTGTGCCGCCCCGCATCACAAGGTGGCCGTATTTGTTGCCTTTGGTTTCGGCGATGATGACTTTGCCGTTATGGTCGATACCGAGGAATGAGTGCGGGCTGGAAGCCGCCTTGATCGCATCGGTTGCTACCGTTAAGTTGCCGTCCGTGCCGTTCTTAAAGCCGATGGGCATTGACAGTCCGCTGGCCATCTGCCGGTGAATCTGGGATTCGCTGGTTCGGGCGCCGATGGCGGCCCAGCCGATCAGGTCAGCTATGTATTGCGGTACAATCGGGTCGAGAAACTCCGTTGCCGAGGCCAGCCCCAGCCCGGTAATTGCCAGCAGAATCTCGCGCGACTGACGGAGGCCGGTATCAATATCATACGAACCATCTAAATGCGGGTCGTAGAGCATCCCTTTCCAGCCGAGGGTCGTGCGGGGTTTTTCAAAGTAGGTCCGCATGACCAGAAGGACTTTTTCGGACAACTCCTGCTGCAGCTTGCTTAGCCGTTCTGCATATTCGAGCGTTGCCTGACGGTCGTGCAGGCTGCAAGGCCCTGTGATTACCAATCGGCGGTTATCTTTGTTGATCAGGATTTTTTCGATAATCCTGCGCGATGCGGCCACCGAATGCGCAACATCCGCTGTTTCAGGCAGTTGCGACTTGACTTCCTCCGGCGTAATCAGCGTCCGGAAGCATTTGATATTCAGATTGTCCGTGCGTTCCATAAAATACAAGATATAAAAATACTGTTATTATTTATAGAAACAAGCATTATACCTTAGCATCCCACAAAAGACAAGACCACTGTTTTTGGGTTCGTTTTGATAAAACAGCTTTCAGCGACCAGCTTCCAGCCGACAGCCAAATGGGTTCGTTTTGCGAAAACAGGTATGCAGGTATGCAGGAATACAGGCATACATGTTTTGGTGACCCTTGAAATTTGCTGAAAAATGGGGAAATTGGGTTCGTTTTGTTTTTTTGTATTCTTTCATTCCCTGTATTCCTCCTGTTGTCCTTCTGTTTATTAAAGGCGAGGTTGTGGGTCGCCTTGCGTGGGAGTTGTCTCCCACACTGTGTGTAGTATACGAACATACGCCGAACACGTCAAGGGAAAAATCATAAATTTTAAGTACTCCATTCTAAACAAATTCAAAAGGCGAAAAAAGAGAAAGTGTATCGAAAGAAGTCTGAAGTCAGGAGTCGGTAGTGGATGTCTTTTGCTATGTTTCAATTTTTTGCCGCAGAGGAAACAGGGGGAAATTCGGTTCCTATTTGAAATTGCTAAAGAAGAGTGTGTAGATGGAGGAATGGAAATGGAAATTATTTCAGAGTAGTTGGTAATTTAGGCGCAGCAAAGTATACATTTACATGGTTTTTCATCGTATTTTATGGGTTTTAGTGGGATGGTATAAAAATTGCACATCTATTTTTAATGTTGGACAAAATATATCTATATTATGGAGAGCTAATTATGAGAAATGTGGTTCACGGTCTTTTTATTGCCATTTTGTGTGCGGGTATCTGTTTGGGCGCGGAGATTTTTGTGCCGGCCAATTATCCGACAATTCAGGCGGCGGTCAATGCGGCTATGGATGGGGATATCGTTGTTGTGGCTGATGGAGTATACTCAGGCAACGGTAATCGCAATATCCGGATCGAGAAAAGCATTAGTGTCCGAAGCGCACATGGGGCCAAGAAGTGCGTGATTGACTGCAAAGGGAATCAGGCGGACCCTGCGGGGGGCTTTATCTTAGGCTCGGTTGGGGCTGATATCGCTGAAAAAGAGATTGCTCTTGAGGGATTTACGATTCGGGGTGGTTATGCGTTATTTGGCGGGGGAGTTTATGTGATTGGCAACTGCAAGGCGCGGATTGAGGCATGCCGGTTTGTGAATAACACGGCCTACAGGTCGATTTCGACGAATTCGAGAATTTCAGGTCTCGAATATTTGATTCCGAAAGCATTGGGGGGAGCGGTCTGTTGCGTGGATGGGGCAAGGTTGGTCAACTGTGTCATTGAGGGCTGCCGGGCAGAGAAGGGTGGGGCGATTTACTGCGGGCCGAAGACAACGATTCTGCACTGTACGATAACGGGAAATCAGGCCGACGAAGGCGGGGCGGTTTTTTATGAAGTGAAAGAGGATTTAGGCTGGGAGCGTCTGAAGACAGAACTGGTAAACAGTGTCGTGTGGGATAACCGGGCAGAATACGGCGGGCAACTGGCGATGGGGAACCCGACCCTGATCAGGCGTAGATTGCTTGGCGAACAAACGGGCGAGCAGGCTGTAGATATGCCGCTACCCCCGGGGCAACAGGGAATGATTTATCCTACGGGACGAGAACTGGATTTGGCGATTGATGGGCCTGACTTTTTTGTCTTAGACGGAGCGGAAGATACGGTGTTTACACGGATCGGGAACTTTTCTACGAATGAGGAGGGATACCTGATTGATCCGGAGACGGGACGGTATGTGCGGCGGTGGGGAACAGTGGGTGAGGAACAAGGGTTCCAGAAGCCGGAGGACTTGCGGCTGAAGCTTATTCCGGCCAATCAGACATTACCCGGCAGGCCAACAACACTGATTAGCTTTAATGGAAATCTCCGGGCCAGCAGTAAGCCGGAGGATGCGACTGTCAATTGCATCCGCAGCAAGCAGGCATTCAGTGTCGATGGAAAAACATACGGGTTGGAGACGGTTTATATTACGGAATTGGATCAGTTTTCGGGGAGCATGGCCGGGCAGGCAGGGTATTTCCATATATCAGGATTGCTTCGTGATGGGGCGCCGTTTGATACGGCGATACCGATCAGTGAGCAGACCGTCGTACAGGATGTGCTGGATTCTCTGACGACTCTGTTTGCAGACACGACTGCAACAATTGATTGGGATGGATGTATCCGAATGACAGATGACAGTCTGGGTTACAGCCGGGTGTGGATCGACCGGTTTGAGTATATGTCTTCCGAATTGGGTAATGACCGGCTGGAGACTGGCGATGGATTTGAATATCTATCCGTTGGTGGCGAAGATAGCCTTTGGACGCGTATGACTGTCTATAGCCAGAACAGCGAACAATATCTCCTGAAAGGTGTTTTTGTCAAAAGTACGGAGAATTGTACCTGGGATTTTGTGGTTACAGATGTAAAGGATTACTCCGGTCAGATGGTGGCTCAGCCCGTTCATGCACGTATTTGGGAATTGCATTTTAATACGAATGGGTCCTATGGCGGGTTAACGGACCCTCATGGTGCATGGGTGGGATTAAAGTATCCGGATGGAAACGGGAGTGTTCAGCGAATCGATTTGGATTTTGGCATGCCGGGGGACTTTATGGGGCTTACACAGTTTGCTTCTACTTCTTCAAACGCAGCGGCGCTAACTCAAGACGGTTATGAATCGGGTTCCGTCTCCAGTTTGAATTTCAACAACAACGGAACACTTGTATTTACTTTTACAAACGGGGTTCAAATGAACGCAGGACAGATCGCGACAGGGGTTTTCCTGCTTCCCAGTTATCTTACTATGATTGAACAGGATTGTTATCGTGACAATAATGTGTCCGGGATGGCTCAGAT
>CAZVXR010000171.1:0-6628 GCA_964630865.1 uncultured Pirellulales bacterium
TGAACAGAGCGGCAGCGGAACACCAAAAAGCGACGCTTTGAGGATGCTCAGAAAGCCCGGCCTGCCAAGGTGTCGTTCGACAGTACTGGCGGGAATGAGTACACGGAGGACGCCTGCAACCAAAAATCCGAACAGCAGATAAGGTGACATCTGGACAATCATATCCCAGAAGTCAGATGCAAACATAATGATTAAGTTTGTCATTAATTTTATCCGTATTTATGCTGCTATAGGTAGTCAGCACTTATACGGAAAGCCGATTTCCTTTGTTCTAAAGCATCTTTCGGCAGCAGCCGATAGAGCAGGATTGACCTCACCTTTTTTTACGTTGATTTATGGTCAAGGAATCCCTCAAGTTTGCGTGCCCGAACCGGGTGCTGGAGTTTGCGGATGGCCTTAGCTTCCACCTGTCGCACGCGTTCGCGGGTTACCTTAAAGATGCGGCCGACTTCTTCGAGCGTATAGGTGTAGCCATCGCCGATGCCGTACCGCAGCTTAATAATTTCGCGTTCGCGGTAGGTCAGCGTCTTCAATACCTGGTCGATGCGGTCGCGGAGCATTTCCTGTGTGGCCGACTGGACGGGCGACTCGGCGCGTTCGTCTTCGATAAAATCGCCAAAGTAGCTGTCTTCGCTTTCGCCGATGGGGCGGTCTAAGCTGAACGGGTGCTTGCTGATTTTCATTACACGCCGTGTTTCGGCCAGCGTCATTCCGGCTACTTCGGCGATTTCCTCAAGCGTCGCTTCGCGTCCTAATTCCTGCATCAGATTCTTGCTGACGGTGCGCAGCTTACTCATCGTTTCGATCATGTGCACCGGAATACGAATTGTCCGCGCGTGATCGGCAATTGCGCGGGTAATTGCCTGGCGAATCCACCAGGTCGCGTAGGTGCTGAATTTATAGCCCCGGCGATGTTCGTATTTATCGACCGCACGCATCAGGCCGGTATTGCCTTCCTGAATAATATCGAGAAAACTCAGTCCGCGGTTGCGGTATTTCTTGGCGATGGAAACGACCAGACGCAGGTTGCCTCCGGACAGTTCGCGCTTGGCCTGTTCATACTGACTAAAAACCGCTTCGATGGAACGCAGCCGCTTATCCAGCAGGCGGGGGGTCTCAAGCACCAATTCCTGCAGGCCGACCAGTTCCTGTTTCATCGCGTCGATATCGTCGGCGGAGTAATCCCGGGTCGGACCGACTTGGATAATCTGTTCGAGCTGATGCATCTTTTGCTGAATGCTTTGCAGCTTTTTCATCATCGGCTGAATACGGCTGGTGCGCAGTCCCAGTTCTTCCAGCAGTGTTGCGATTTTACGCCGATTGCGGTGCGTATGTTTCAGCGGCAGACGTGCTTCGTCGATAGTTTTTGCCGCAAGGGACTGCGAGAAATACTCGGTGTTTTTGTCAAGCAGCTTGGTCACCGTCGCCAGATTCATCGGCATGCGGTTTTTCAGCGTGGTACGCACGGGCATTTCACTGCTGCCCATTTTCATCGTACGATCAAACGGCAGCGAGCCATCGTCCACCTGCTGGAGAATCTCGACGGCGGTGCGGGCGCAATAATCGCATTCCATCACCTTGCGGCGGAATGCCATCCGTGTCAGTTCAATTTTTTTGGCAAGGCTGATTTCCTGATTCCGCGTCAAAAGCGGAATTTCGCCCATCTGCGTCAGATACATACGCACCGGGTCGTCGATCTTGCGGCCTTCTGTCTCGGCCAATTCTTTTTCAAGCGTCAGATCTGCTTCGGTAACCTCCTCCTCGGCGCCGATCTGCAGGGGTTCCTCAAATTCCTCTTCTTCTGGAGTTTTTTTAATGTTGCTTTCGTCGAGAAGCTGGATACCCATTTCATCGAGCGTCATCAACAGGCTGTCTAACTGGAAAGGGCTGATTACCTCATCAGGCAGGTCATCATTGAGTTCCTCGTAAGTTAGGAACCCTTTCTTTTTGCCTTTTTCAATAATCGACTGGATAGCCTGATCGACTTTCAGCTTGGCCGCCTCATCGGCTTCGAAGACGCTCGGCCCTAACAGAGGCTCGTCCAAAGGGTTCAGCGGAGCAAAAGGATTGATCTTGGCATCCAAATGATCCTCCTCGCCGAAGTGCGATTCGTTTACGTCATTTTCATTGATTTCGTCTTTTTTCTTTTTTTCCGGCATATCGTATTAAACTTTCTATGGCTCTAACAATCGCTTTATGGTGAATTATTTTATCGTCCCGTCGTTTCAATCCGAATTCCGGGATTCCATTGGACGTTTTTTCTCTGTTTTATCATGTCATGTATTTTTTGCAAAGACGCATCATCCATATCGTCTTTAATCGTTTTGCTCATCGCAACCGTCTGCTGCTTCAGCTGACAAACCCGAATGGTTTCTATCGCCTCGGCAAGTCGGCGAGAAAAATCGCCTTTCTGGCCGGACAATTCATCCAATTGCAGCAATTCCTGAGCAGCTTGCGGCAGTTCTATTTGTCCCAGCAGCCGCGCCAGCACCGGTTCTTGTCCTGCTGCCAGCATCCCAAACAGCGGCTCGGCAATCATACGTAAATTGCCACCGAACACATCGACGCCGATTCGTCCTTCGATGGATCCAAACAAATCCGGCTGCCGCAGCAGAACCTCGATAATCTCACGCTGAGCCTTGACAGAAAGATCGTCTTGCGGCTCTTCCGGAGTCGCTGGCAGCGTCCCGCCGGCATCCGGTCTTTGTTTTCGCCGAATCAGCCGGACCAGCTCGGTATCAATCCGGCTTTGCGATAGTCCGATCATTTCGCCTAATCGGGCTGTCAAGACTGCCCGCCCAAGCCCATCGACATTGCCCGAAATGAGGGCCGAAGCGATAGTCGTCAGAAATTTCTCGATAATCTGCGTTTTTTCAGACAATGCATGGTCGCCCGACAGATTGCCCGATAAGCCTTTCCAGGCGTATTCCATCACATCCACAGCGTTATCCAGCACGGCTCGGAAAGCGTCCGCACCGGCGGCAATCAGGAAATCGCACGGGTCTTTGCCTTCCGGCACAAACGCAAGCCGCAGGTCAATTTTCTCGGCAAGACAGACTTCCAATGCCCGCTCTGCCGCGGAAATGCCCGCCACATCACTATCAAAAACCAGCACCACCCGCTTGGCATATCGCCGCAAAATCCGGGCATGGCCGGTCGTAAAACTGGTTCCCAGTGCCGCCACCACATTACAGACGCCATACTGGTGGGCCATAATTACATCAGTATAACCCTCAACTACCACTGCCATCTCACTTTGAGAGATGGTTTGCCGGGCTTTATCTAATCCGAACAGCGAATGGCTCTTGTCAAAAAGAGCTGTCGCAGGCGAATTCATATACTTGGCCGGGTCGGTTCCAAGTGTCCGACCGCCAAAGCCAATAACACGACCGGTTACATCGTGTATCGGAAACATCAGCCGGTTTCGGAACTTATCATAGCACCCCGCGTTGTCGCGCCGAACGCAAATGCCCCCATCGACCAAAAGCTGGTCACTTATTTTAAGGGCCTGTGCCTTTTGCGACAAATCATCCCAGCTATCCAGCGACAGCCCAATCTGCCATTTCTGGGCTGACTCAGTACTAATCTTTCGCTGCTCTAAGTAGTCGCGAGCAGTACTTCCCTTGTTTTCATCCCAGAGATTGCCTATCCAGTATTTTAGCACCCAGTCATTCAGTTTAGCAAGCCGATTGGCATCTACTGGGGCCGTTTGCGGCAGGGCGGCCGTTCTCGTCTTTTCAATATGGATGCCCGCACGCTGAGCCAGCCGTTCGAGCGTCTGGACGAACGTTAAGTTCTCTTTCATCTGGACAAACTTTAAAACATCGCCCCCGGCACTGCACGCAAAGCACTTAAATATCTGCTTTGCGGGACTGACGTACATGCTTGGCTTATGATCCGTATGGAACGGACACAACCCGACCAGTTCCTTGCCCTTTTTGGTCAGGCTGAGATGTTCGGATATAACATCGACTATATCGTTAGCCTGTTGTATCCGGCTGATTAGACTGGCATCAAACTGTATCGGCAAACCCGCTCCATTTACGCTAAGCGTTTATTTTCAACATCCTTGATTCGGGGCCGACCACTCACACAGAAGCCCAAAAACACGCCATCTGCGGCTATTCTACGACCCTTCGAACGAGGAATACGCCGCTCGGATAGATTTTATGCAGACATATAAGTATAGAGTGAAAATGAAAAAAGTCAAATTAAAGCTAACAAAACGCTATTATAATACTAATAACTGAACTTTTTGTTTAGAGGGACACTTGGCTATATATCATTTAAGGTCGTTTAGGAGTGGTATTGACACATTCTTTCCAGGTCTTCAATCGTTAACTTGTCGACACGGTCAATGACATAGTCGGCATGGCTCGAGAGGTGATCAGCCGCATAGGAATTGGTGACAGCAACGGTGTGCATCTTTGCGGCAACGGCGGCCTGAAGCCCCCAGCGGGAGTCCTCGACAACCACGCACTGGCTCGGTTCGATTGTCAGTTTGGTCTTTTCTTGCAGCCTTTTAAGGGCCAGAAGATAGCCTTGCGGATCAGGTTTACATTTTTCAACGTCATTGGCGGTAACGATTGTCTTGAAAACACCCTTTATTTCGGTATGTTCCAGCATAATTTCGATATCTTCGCGGGTTGCCCCGGAGCAGATCGCCAGCGGCAGTCCCGCCGTATGGAGCATTCGGATAAAATCCTCAACCCCGTCGATAATGGGCGCTTCGGTTTGTGCCAGGGCATGGAAACTGGCCGTTTTATGTTCAACCAGCCGATTTATCTCCTGCTGTGACCAATTCATTTTATAATCGTCGTTGACGGCAAGCACATTTTCAAGGTCGCTAAAGCCCAGATACTTTTGCCAATGAATATCTTCCGGAATATGCAGACCGCAGGTTTCAAAGGCCTGATTGAGGGCTTTGTAGTGCAGCCGTTCGGAATCTGCAATGACACCATCAAAATCGAATATTACTGCCTTGAGCATTAAGTTTGTCCCGATAAAATTAGTTTGCCGTACTAAAGGGCGAATTATAATTCAATTTTGTTCAATATCCAGTATCTTTTTGGCCCTGGCAAATGGGCACAGTCAAATGCTTGGGCAAATGGCTCACTGAACACGTTTCCATAATTCCTGGGTTATGATCACATTTACTTTCCCTGATGGAACACCTCGCTTATGGCCAGCGCGGCAGGTTTTGGGCGGCCTTCGAAGTCAATGATGGCCGTATTGGCGGCACAAGGGAAGCTGTCGTGCCCCATCCAGATCAAAATGCCGCCACAGCGGGGAAAGCGATCCTTGCAGGCTTGAGCGGCGGTTTTTAAGATGATGGCCTGACGCTGCTGGCCCCACTGGACATATTCTTCCAGAGATTGTGGTTCGCGGCCCAATTCCTGTCTAAAGGTAGCCCCCTCGGCCCACCAACCGGTCCGCCGCCAAAGGGGATTGCTCAGGTCGGCGGGCATTTCGGCAAATTCACCTTTATATTTGTCAATCAATGCGGCGCTGCTGGGACCCGGTGCCCCCATTTCCGAACGAAACAGAGCGTCGTCCTGTTCCCAATAAGAGCGCCATTCCGGGGTCAGCAAGCCATCTACTTTCCAGGGGCCGTGGACATCCCAATGGCAGCCCTGGCCATAATTTTTCTGATGGGCGAAAAATTCCGGGCCGGTAGGCGAGGTCGCCACGAAGCGATGCTGAGGGTCATTTTGCCGCAACAGAGAGCCCATCTTCGCGATCAAAGGATGGGAGTCATTGATCGGCTTGGGCTCTTTATCACGGTTGGTCAGTTCATTGCCCCCGCTCCAAAGCAGCAGCGACACGTGATGATGGCGGCGATCCACATAAGACGCGGCGATATCACAAAGGTCATCGATGGTCTTGGGATCATCAGGCGGATAATTTTCAAGGCCCGAAGAGGACAGGGGAAATTCCTGCCAGACCATCAGCCCTAATTCATCGCAAAGATCATAAAAACACGTTTTCTCCAGAAAAGCCCCGCCCCAAACCCGCAGGGTGTTTATCCCTAAATCGCGATAAAGCGTTAATCGCTGGCGGTAATCCTCCGGGGTTACATCAGCAAAATTGGGACGAATGGGCGTCCAGTTTACACCTTGCAGGAATACCGGTTGGCTATTGACAACACAAAGCCACGGATCGGCATGGGCGGGAGCGTCCTGACAGGGATGCCATGCCACATGCTTAAAGCCAATCTTATACTCTTTTTGATCAACGATTCTATTCTGGGTATCCCGAAGCTCCAGATAAAGAACATAGAGCGGTTGCGATCCCATGCCATTTGGCCACCACGATTCAACCTTCAAATTATCACAAGCAAAGCCTTTTCGATGGAACTGTCCCGCCGAACACTCCGCCTTTTGAATCACGGTTTCATTTTGTAGCAGCGTTAGTGAAACCTGATTTCCATCGGGTCCTGTGATTACTCCCGTAACCCTCAGTAGGCCAATACCCCTCTGGCCATCATAGTTTGTTTCAATTTTCAGATCAGCAATCTCCGCCTCTTGGTACGCTTCAATGAACACCGCATCCCATATCCCGATCTGCACCAGACGACTGGTCCAGTCCCAAGTATAATAAAACCGCGGTTTGTAATCCCTTATTTTTG
>CAZVXR010000172.1:0-5032 GCA_964630865.1 uncultured Pirellulales bacterium
CAAAGACCGACGGCTCGACTGAAACGTGGCCTGCCAGCGTCCGGGTCTTTTGGCAGGCATTCTGGCCAATTATTCTGGTAGCAGGTCTCCATATCACGTTCAATCTCACGCCCGCTATCGGGATTCTCGTCGCGTTGAGCCTGTTTATGCTGATACATAAAATCCCGTTTGGCCGATGGCGACAGTTGTTCTGTGCCGGATTTGAATTCGACCTGGTCTTGTTAATTTTGGGGGCATTGCTCTTTAAGCTCAACCTGCAGGCTGGCGGCAGTGTCGTCGCGGTGGTCAGGTTCTTCACAGAGATCAATCTGCCCGCCGGCGTACTGCTGTTTATTCTGCCGATGATTGTCGCAGGACTGACGGGACTAACCATGCCGACGGTGGCAATTACCTTCCCACTGCTGTTGCCCTTGATGAGTTCCGGCGGAAATCTCCATATCGGCTGCCAAACTCTGGCGTTTTCGGGGCTGTTGTGCGGAATGTACATCACGCCCGTCCACCTGTGCCTAAGCATGTCGGCTGGCTATTTCCAGACCTCGCTCGGCAAGATTATCGCAATGCTGATCGCCCCGACGCTATGCGTCGCCGCCGCAGGCATCCTGGCCGCAATCCTGTTTAATTAAGGTTCTCATCCAATCCAGTGGATAAATTAAAGCGGCACAGTCTGCTTAATCTAATTTAAGCAACAATCATCAGGAAAGCCATAGACTCATCTTCATGGTAAAAAAACTACCCACAACAGAGTTCAAGATTCCTATTTTCTTGTATGTTCACATGTTCACCAACAAAGGCCGTAAATGCCGACATTAGCCGGTTCAATTCATCCAACCCAATCGGCGATGGGCCGGGGAAGAGGGTTTTGTCGGGGGACTGGTTGTAAAACAGTATTTCGTAATCGAGCGTCTGCTCGGCCTCGGCATAATACTGTTCGATCACCTTTTTGGTCTTTTGCTCAGGTTGATGGCGAAACGACCCCAACAGCGTATCAACGGTATGGAGCTGGGCATAGCGGAAAAAGCGAGCCCACAATTCGAGATCGCCGGCCATTTGATGGGTTGGGTGCATATAGGCTCCGGCTTTTTCCCATAACGCCCTTGTCCAGAATGTGCCTTCCTGCTGGATGTAGGGTTTTTTGTACTGCTTTTGGAGATATTGCAGGCGTGTCCAGACGGGCAGATTTTCGCGGACGGTGCGTTCTGTGCCGTCGGCGTGTATGGTATTGGGGCGGCCGGTGAGCCACTGGATTTCGGGTCTGCTTAAAAATACCGCAGCAACGCGATAGAGCGCTCCCGGACGCAGGATGTCATCGGAGTTAAGCCAGGTCATAATCTGACCGGTAGAGCGTTTAAAGCCCGCTTCGACTGCACGGTACTGGCCGCCATCGGGACAGGTTTGCCAGTAGGCCAGATACGATTGATATTTTTTGATGATTTCAACGGAGCCATCGACGCTGCCGCCATCCATTATAATCAATTCAAGATTGGGATAGTTCTGGGTTAAGACCGACTGGATGCATTGTTCCAGATAGGCTGCCTGATTATAGGAAGGGATTACCAGTGTAATTTTCGGATATGTATTTACGGAATTTGATGCGGTCGCCGGAACTGCGGGGGCTTTGCGCGAGATAACGGGCGTTTTTTGCCAGAGGATATTGTAAGACAATGGCTTGCCGAAATCCTGATAGGATTGCTGGGTAGTTTTCTTCCACCTTTGATTATATGCCGCCTCCGTCAGGACATACAAGTCCGGGTCGGATCGCAGGGATTCCAGCGGGATAAAGCGATTGAGGGTCGGCTGAGTCTGGAACAAAAACGGCAAGAGCGGATTGGTCCAAACGCTATCGGGTGTGATGACAATATCAAAACAATGCAGAGAGCAACCGCCGGGCTTTAGCACGCGGTTAAGGTCGTCGCGAACATTTTTAAATAACTCAGGATTGTCCTGGGGCACATGTTCCAGCGCGGAAATCGAAAAAACAAAATCGAAATAATTATCGGGCAGTTCGGGGTTGAAGTTGCCCATATAGTCCCGCACGAGGCGATACCGCCCGGCCGGGTCGAGCGACTTGCACCCGTTGCCGACACCTTCGAGCTTATCGATATTCCAGCACTCGTAGTCTTTGTGGAAATGCTTTAAGATGCGTGAATCGGCACCGCCAACATCGAGAATTTTTGACCCTTTGGGCAGATTTTCCTTGATGAATGCGAACACGAGCAAGTCTTGATAATCCTTGAGATTGCAGGTTTCGGGATGGATTTCTTTGCCGAGATATTCGAGGTCGTATTTTTGGGACTTAAAGTAGGCAAAATGGGACAACTTGGAATAGGTGAAATGGTCGAATGGGTTTGAAGCCGGAGATCTTTCCGGTCTTGTCGGCACAGGCTGGTCGTTTTCCGAGCTGGCAACTATTTGCCCTTTGTGTTTTTCGGCGGCCAGAAAGTCCGGTGTTTTGACAATCTCCGGCACACGGTTCATATCAAAATATTTCGGCTGTCGGGTCTGAATTTTGTGCCGTTCAATACATTGATAATAAAGGTCAATATAGCGGCGGGTGGTGTCTTCCATGGAGAATCGCTCGACGGCTGATTTGCGGGCGTACTGTCCCATCATTTGGGCAAGCTGTTTATTATCATGGAGCGCCATTACAGCACAAATCAGGCCTTCGACGTCGCCCTTGGCAAAGACGAACCCATCCATCTTGTCTCGAACCAGTTCAGGGATGCCGCCGGTATCAAATGTAACAATCGGCACACCGCAGGCGAGCGTCTCGATAACGACCAGCGGGCAGGTATCGGCGATGGAGGTATATAAAAACACATCCAGAAGATTATAAAGCTGGGCGAGATGCGTTTCATCCTGAACCGGCGGAACGTTGAGAATCGAGGGGTCTTTGGATTGGGTCTTGGCGCCGATTTGGAGAAACACACTGTTGGGGATGAGCTTTTTGATCGCTTCCCATGCCGCCTGTGTGTACTTTCCCCCTTTCCATGGATCAACCAGTACCCCGTGTTGAGCCACCGCCCCAATGACAAACACATCCTGCGGAATCCCGAATTTTTGGCGCACCTGGGCTTTCGGATAAGGTTTGAATATATCGGTATCGCAGCCGTTATAAATCAATTCGACCGGATGATTGCGGAGGATGCTGTTTTGCACTTTTTTTCGGAGCCAGTCGGCAGGAGTTACGATCTGCAGGAAGCTGTTTTCGTAAATGTACCGTTTGTCGCGAATCAACTGGGCGGTATTATCCATCGCCAGTTTGGGGTAGATATTCAAATTGGGACAGCCGCCGCAGCCGGATTGCCATTTAGTACAATCCAGCGAATGAGCACAATAGCCGGTAATGGACTGCATATCATGCAGAGTCCAGACAACCGGCTTAGCATGCGATATCGCCGAAATCGACCATGGGTTGAAATAACTGCCATGCAGATTGGAGCAATGTATGATATCTGAAGACTGAATGAGCGCATTGTCAATCAGCCGATGACTGCCTTGAAATTCATAATAGAGCTGGCCGCTTGCTTTGCACTGCTGGGACAGTTCCTGTATCGGCGATGGGTCAAAACCATGGATATGATCGCCGTTTGGAACCGGATTTGCGGCCAGAACCTGCGCATCATGTCCTATTTTTCTTTGAATGTCTGCAAGCCGCATGATAAATTTCGCGGCACCGCCGACATCAACCCGTGTATTGACCTGCGTAATTTTTAATTTCTTCATTCAGAAATTTCTTTCGGCCAGAGCATTTGAAGCATTCGGACTATCCTGTTACGATACACTCCTGCCCGGCATCTTTACGATCTTGCCGGTAACTGTCGGTAAACCGCACGAGAGTGTCGGTTCTTTGGGCCAGCGTTTGTTTTTCCAGAAGTCCTTTATTTTCTGACCGCATCCATTCGGCAAAAACATTCCCCGACCAGTTTCTTACAAGACGTCTTGGCACTTCGAAGATATCCATATTGGGCGAAACGCTTGCCTGGATATTAGCCATCCCAGCATGAAACCCTGCCTGCCGAACAAGCGATTTGGTTTGGCTGGTAAAGTCCCATTTTGAACCATACGGATAGGAAAAGAGCGTTACCGGTTTGCCTATCCAGGATTCCAGTTTTTTCCGGGACTCAACTATTTCTTTTTCCTGCTGCGCGACGGGCAAAGCACCAAGCCGTGCATGGGTCAGGGTATGAGCGCCAATTTCAATCCAGGGCGATTGCGACACTTGCTGCAGTTGCGAAATACTTAAAACCGGCTTACCGCAATCAACATTCACACGAAGACAGGCCCATTGCAGCAATCCCTGTACAAAAGCCTCGACCTCATTATTTGATTTGCCCTTGAGCAAAGCCGTAATTTGATCATATGCAATCAATCGCTGCTGCACGGTACATAGCGGCCATTTATACTCTTTTTCATCGTCGCTAACGTCCAGAATTTTCGGAAGGCTATGTTGACCCAAAAACAGGTATTCAAGTTTATCCCACCAGAATCCACGACCTTGCTCAATGTTGCCTGCGGTTGCGAAAATCGTCGCGTGGATTTGATATTTTTCCAGCAGCGGCAATGCCTCGGTTAAATTGTCCAGATAACCGTCGTCAAAGGTCAGTGCCACCGTATTGGGCCTCGTTTGTCCGATTTGGACTTCATTTAACAATTGTCTTAATGGAACCACTCTGTAATTCGTTTTTAATTCCTTTAAATGTCCTTCGAAATTCTTCGGCGACACCGACAGCAACTGGGAATCAATCGGATCCTCGGCAACACGATGATATAATAAAACCAGAGGATGCTCCAGCATTGACGAGCGGCTTAATATATCCGGCACCACCGCCGCTGCAAGCACAGATTCGTTCAGGCAATGTCCCGATGCTGTCTGGGTAATGTGATTGTCGTGAGAACTTCTGCTGATCTTCCTGCTTTCTTTTCTTACGGCTGTAACGCCAAGAAGCAGCTGATAATCATCGTCAATACTCGCAAATGCTTCTGAAGGAATCTCTTCGGCCGCCCTGCCGTTTAAAAATTCCGCGGCCAGCTG
>CAZVXR010000173.1:0-10422 GCA_964630865.1 uncultured Pirellulales bacterium
AAAGACAAAATGATGATGACCGAAGTTGAACCGGCCAACAAGCCCTTTGTTCTGTTGACACGGATTGGACTGGGCGGATTGTTTGCCTTTTTGCTGCTGATGGTATGGATTGTCTGGAAGCGAAGGGGCAAAACGGAGGAACAGCAATGACCATTGCAGGCTGGGTATTTATGCTGGTAAGCTGGGGTGTGATTGCGGGGCTTTTTGTTTACTGTATGATCCGTACGCTGGGCGGAACGAAAAGAAAACAATAAAGCTTTTTCGAGCCTCTCTATACTCAAGGGCAGCCGATCAAAGGATTGGCTTTGCCATAAGTTACTCTTAATGTATTGAAAACAAAAGAGTTATGTTTTATCAAGGCGGGGGCGACAATCGCGGCGCAGGGCAATCGGGGTGGAGCTGAAATGCCAGCTTGAGGCGGTACGGATTTTTGCTTGCAAATTTGTATCCAGCGACTATACTCCAACGTTTCGTGATAGAAGAGAAACTCAACCGATTTTAGGGAAAAGTTATGCAATGGACTAAATGGGTACGGAAAAATCGTCAGGCAATTATGACGGTTGTGGTAATTCTCCTGATGATTGTCTTTGTCGGCGACATCGGGCTTCGGCAGATTATGACGAATTTCGGTAATCGCGGGATGAAACAGGCCGTTGGGATGTATAGCGGGGGACAGAAGATTACTCGGGAAAATTTGTCCGAGGCTCTGCAGGAACTGGAAATCCTCAAAAATATCAGCGCCGATCAATTTTTGTTTTCTAAGCAATCTCCGATGGGAATGCCGGATATGAACGCTCAATTGCTCGGCTATCTGCTGTTCCATGATACTCAGATTGGATCTCAGCTCCGAAACCAGTTGCGACAATACTCGCTCCGCGGCCAGATTTCAACTGGTGCCGCTGAGATTGACGACTTCTTTTCACAGGATATGGAAAGCGGCGACGTCTATTGGATTTTACTGTCAGCCGAAGCCCGCAAGGCCGGCGTGGCGGTGTCCAACCAGCAGGCAGCCGACGTGATACGGAGTTTTGTCGCCCAGGTTACACAGAATCGGGGCGATGCGGCATTTGCTGTTCGCCGCATTGCGGCCCAGTTGAATATCTCCGAGCTGCAGGTTATTTCGACATTCGGAAAAATGCTGTCAATCCTGCGGTGGTCTGAGTATGTATGCGACAATCAAAATGTAACCTTGCCCCAAATCGCCTCGATGATAGGCCGCATGTCCAATCGCTTTGACGTCAATTATGTTTCAATTCCGTCACAATGGTTTGCCGGCACTGTCGTTCCGAGCGATGATCAGGTTAAAACACAGTTCAATGCGTACAAATCGTTTTTTGCCGGCGATATTTCCGAACAGAATCCCTACGGTTTCGGTTATAAGCTGCAGCAGCGGGTGCAGTTGGAATACTTTGTTGTGAATGCGGATGATGTGAAGTTGCAGATTCAAAAACCGACATCGGACGAAGTGGAAGAGTATTACAACACCAATATCGGAAAATATCGTACAGAAGAACCCGCCGATCCGAACAATCCAAATGGTGAGAAAATCACAAAAACGCGTTCTTTCGCAGAGGCTTCGAGTGAAATTTATAAAACCATTGAACAGGAACGTACGGACAAATTGACACAGCTTATCTTCAAAGACGCCAGAGATATGATGGACGTCGAGATGTTGAATCTGAGCCTTGAAACGGCCGCCCCGGATCAGCTTCATCAGGCCGCAGGCGATTACCGGGCGATTGCGGCAAAAATCACCGCCAAATACAATGTCCCCGTGCTGGTTGGCCAAACTGGTTTGCTTAATCAAACCGATTTTTCGACTGCCGATGGTCTGTCCGGATTGCAAGTTCAGCATTCGGGTTTGCAAACGCGGCTGTTGGATGCGGCGTTTGCCGCTCGCGTTACGGTCAATGGCGAAAAGACCAAGCTTGGCTCATTAAGTCCGAGGATATGGGAAACCATAGGACCGATGAGAGGATACTATTATTCCGAAAAAGCGAAGAAGGCGGACTATATTACAGTGCTTTGTCGGATCATTGACGTTAAGCCGGCCGGTGAGCCGGAGACCATGGATTTGGTGTATAGCACCGCGGGGATTGCTTTTGATAAAGCTGATGCGGACCAAAAAATATTCGATCTGAAAAAACATATTTTCGAAGACCTCCGGAAACAAGCCGCGATGGAAACGGCCAAAATCAGGGCCGATGAGCTGAAGCAGATGATTGCCAAATCGAACTGGGATGCTGCGATCAAAGAGTACAGCGCCAAATACGCTCCGGCAGATCCCAATAAAGCGGAAGATAAGGCGTTTAGGGAGCTAAAGTTGGAGACTGTCAATCAGCAAGTCCTTGCTGGCCAGAGCGATATTGAAATGATGCGTCGAATTATGTCGGACGATCCCTCACGGGCACAAATGGTTCGTGAGCAGCTTATCAAAAACAGCCGCAATACGCTGTTCTTCGGATTGCTGGGTGACAAAACTGCAACCGGCGTTATTTCGGAGATATTTGAGTTTAAGCCCGACATGACGTATTATGTTGTTAAAGAGGTAACGCTCAAATCGGCGACGACGGAAGATTATCTCAACAGCAAAGGATTTGCCGCAATGCGAGCAGCGATGACGGAAGCCTCGGCGATGAGCCTGATTCATTTTAATCCGATAGGTATTCAAAAGCGGCTGGAATACGCTCCTGTCAATCGTGAGAAACTGGTATCGCCCGGCGACGCCAATCAGGCTGCCAGATAAGGATATCGCCGATGGCTTTTCGTACCAAGACGGATTATTTATTATGGCTGGTTGTCGTGGGACTGGCAGGCTGGGTGATTCCAGGCGGCGGACATTTTTTGATTCGCCAGCCCAGACGCGGGGTGATTATTTTTCTCGCGGTCAGTCTGACATTCGGTCTTGGTTTATATGTCGGTTCAATTGGCGTAATTGATTCGATTGGGGGGTGGGCATGGTATCTTGCCCAGATGCTCGCCACGCCGGCAGTGCGGATTTTTGATTCCATGGCACGCGGGGATGCGTATCCGACCATGGGACGGTCCTGTGATATGGGACAAATTTATACAGCGGTAGCAGGTTTGCTCAATCTGCTCAGTATTCTCAGTGCTGTCTTTATGGCCTATGCCGGTCGCGGTGAATTGATCGGTCGGGAGGAAGACGATGCCTGATTTAAATCTCATCGTGGCGGCATTTACATCGCCGGAAAATATCGGAACGACTCCGGCGTCAATGATGTGGATGTTTCCTCTGTTGGCGGCGATTGCGGCAGTCTATAAAGCCAATAAACTTCGCGTCCTGTTCTGGAACGTCTTTATCCGGGAAGCGGGTATCCTTTTTCTGTTTCTGGGCGGATTTATGATTCTGGCTATTGCCGTGATGAATCTGGTTGTCTGGTTGATTACACAATAAATCCTGATACTCATTTCGACTACTCATCTTCGGGCAATGGAGGGAGCAATTTCAATTCTACAAGTGCTTTTCGAGCCGCTCGTTGTTCGGCTTCTTTTTTGGTGATCGACCATGCGCTGGGATAGCGTTTATGGTAAATGACGACCCCGATCTCAAAACATTTGTTGTGATCTGGTCCCTTTTCATCAAGTAATTCGTATACAGGCGTTACATTCATGGTCCGTTGGCAGTGTTGCTGGAGCATGGATTTGAAATTATCCTGATGTTCGCACGCATCGGCCTGAACGATAAATTCCTCAATGACGGACAAAATAAATGTCTTGGCCGCATCCAGTCCCCCGTCGAGATAAATGGCCGCGATAATCGCTTCCAGCATGCCCGCTGCGATAGAGCCGGTCATTGCCCGGCTGCGGTCGGTACCTTTGCCGACGCGAAAATGGTCTAATAGATTGAGGTTGGCGGCAATTTCAGAACACGTCTTGCGGGATACCAGCGTGCTTTTCAGCTTGGTCATATCGCCCTCAAGATAGGTTGGAAATCGTTCGTAAAGCGCCTGGCAGATGACCAGCGACAAAACCGAATCGCCGAGAAACTCCATCCGTTCATTGCTTTCTAAGCGGTCTCCCGCCTGCGAGGAGTGGGTTAGCGCCGCATCCAGCAATTCCGGCCGGGTGAAATGATAGTTTAGCAGGGATTCAATCTGATGCAGCTTATTTGTGTCCATAGAATCTGTCCTATTACTTTGACGCGGGCAGATTACGAAAGCCGCTTCCGCAGCGACATTCGTAACATGCCTGCAAATAGATTACATATACAGCTTACCTATTCCAGGGATAATTGTCAACCCGCTATTACGTTATGGTCGTGCATTCAGTTTTTATCGGCCGTATATTCAACAGGGTCTTTCAGTCCCGCCTCGGCGAAGCCTTTAAGCCGAAGTTGGCATGAGTCGCACCGCCCGCAGGGTCTGCCGATTTCATCCGGGTCATAGCAGCTATGGGTCATCGCATAATCAACCCCAAGATTAACCCCAATTGAAATAATCTGAGCCTTGGTCATCTGGATAATCGGTGTATGGATACGACAGTGCCCATCGCCTTCAACTGCGGCGGCGGTAGCGAGATTGGCCATTGCCTCAAACGCCGCGATATACTCAGGCCTGCAATCCGGATAACCGCTGTAGTCTAAGGCGTTAACGCCGATAAAAATGTCGAATGCGCCAAGTATTTCTGCGTAGGCCAGAGCGTAGGATAAAAATATCGTATTGCGGGCAGGGACATAAGTAACGGGGATGCCTGCCGATAAATCTGGACGATCTTTGGGGACATCAATGTCGGTATCGGTGAGAGCCGAACCTCCAAAAGCAGCTAAATCCATATCTACAATACGGTGTTCTTTGGCATGCAAAGCAGTCGCAACCCGGCAGGCCGCGGTTAACTCAACCTCGTGCCGCTGCCCATACCGAAACGACAAGGCATAGCACTCAAAACCCTCGCTTTGGGCAATTGCCAGTGTGGTAGCCGAATCAAGGCCGCCGCTGAGCAGAATGATCGCTTTTTTGGCGTTTATCTGCGACATTTTCGGTTCAATTTCTTGCAAAAGTTATGGTTTTTAGTACAATCATTGCGATACTATAACCGGTAGTTAAAAATTGTGCAATCTCTTACATAGATAGGATACAAGGGATGATATGCGACAAAAGCCTGAATTAGAATTGTTTGATAACCCCCGTCCAGGACGGGATTACGTTATTACCATTCGCTGTCCTGAATTTACCAGCGTTTGCCCGAAAACGGGACAGCCGGACTTCGGAACGATTACCATCGAATATACCCCGGACAAGTCCTGTATTGAATTGAAAAGCCTAAAATTCTATATGCAGAGCTTTCGCAATCAGGGGATTTTTTATGAACGCCTGACAAACGATATCCTGGACGATCTGTCCGGGGAATGCAAACCGGTGTGGATGAAGATAACCTCGCAGTTTACCCCGCGCGGCGGCATCACAACCGAAGTTATGGCCGAATATCGAGCGGAAAAGAAAAATAAAATTTCCCGAAAAAAACGATAATTCATTTTTTAGATTCAAGTAGGCGGGAGGCCAATTATGCCGATTAGTTTTCATTGTGAGTCGTGCAAACAGAAAATCAAAGCCCCGGACGGCGCAGGCGGCAAGTGGGGTAATTGTCCCTTTTGCAAACATCGCTGCTATATTCCGCTGCCCAAGTCGGATGATGAGCCGGAGCTAAAACTGGCTCCGATGGAGGAAAGCGAAGAGACACGCCTGGGCATGCTGATGGAGCAAACGTATTCCCTGCGTCGGCAATTGCTTCACGAAAAGGAACTTCCGGAAGAGCCCGCCGGCATTGGCGGTGACAAGAGTGTCGATGAAAAAACGGTCATTAAACAGTGCATTTTATACTTGCGGCAGGTAGCCGATGGCGAACTGGACAGCGCAGAACGCGCGCTGGCCAAGCTGAAAATCTACAAGCGTACTTCGCTGCGCATTTTGGCCTCGTTAGCACGTGCCGAGCGACCCGAGCCGGAGCTGGCGGATATTCCCGACAAAATCCTTCAAAAATTAGTCCAAAACGCATCCGCCAAATTATCCGAATAGGCAGTTGGAGTATTCCAGCTATGCCTATAGGCAGTCAATTTAGTTCGCCGGATTCATGATTTGCGCGTAAACAAAGTGCTTCCCATACGATTATCTCGAATGATCAACATAAATGGATGGTCAGTTCCCAACAGCAGCGGTTTACGCTGGGAGTGCTTTAAATCCATACCTGCCGTTTAACCGATCAAATCTCTATGCCGGGCGGACGGGGATACCTTTGGCCGCCAGAAAGTCTTTGGTCTGTTTGACGGTGTAAGTGCCATAGTGAAAAATCGAGGCGGCCAGGACGGCAGAGGCTTTGCCGCGGTCTAAAACGTCGTGGAGCGATTCGAGTGTGCCTGCGCCGCCGGAGGCGATAACGGGGATGTTGACAGCTTCGGCAACGGCGCGGGTTAGCGGGATGTCGTAGCCGGCTTTTGTACCGTCGGCATCCATGCTGGTTAAGAGGATTTCGCCTGCGCCGAGTTTTTCGGCTCGTATTGCCCATTCGATTACGTCAATATCCGTTCTTTCCGTTCCGGCTTTGACGCAGACGACCCATTTGTCTTTTCGGCTCAGGTCTTTGCGTGCGTCGATTGCCAGTACCACACATTGAGCGCCGAATCGTTCGGCGGATTCGCGCAGGACGTCGGGATTTTTCACCGCCGCGGTATTGATCGAGCATTTGTCGGCTCCGCTGCGCAGGAGCAAACCGATTTCATCGGCGGTACTGATGCCGCCGCCGACGGTAAAGGGGATAAAGACATGGGCGGCGACTTTTTCCACCAGTTCAACGATGGTTTTTTTCGAGCGAATGGTCGCTGTGATATCCAGAAACACCAATTCATCGGCGCCCTCGGCGCTGTAGCGTGCGCCCAGTTCGACCGGATCGCCAGCGTCCCGCAGGTTGACGAAATTGACGCCTTTGACGACGCGGTTATCTTTGACATCCAGGCACGGTATAATGCGTTTTGTTAACATAGAAAGTTCTTAGTTCGTAGTAAAAAGTTATAGTCAATAGAAATCACCACAGCCTGATTGTGTCAGGTCGTACCGCAGATTTGGATGAAATTGCGTAATACATTCAGGCCGTCGCCGCCGCTTTTTTCGGGGTGGAACTGGACGCCGAAGATATTGCCTTTTTCGACGGCCGCAGTCAGGTTGACGCCTTCATATTCGGTAAGGGCGACTTTGGCTTGGTTATCCCGCACGTCGGCATAAAACGAGTGAGCAAATGCGAAGTGCTTGCCATTGTCCATCCCGTCAAACAGCCGCATTCCCGCTGCCGGCTCAACAAAATTCCAGCCCATGTGCGGAATGGTCCGACCGGGTGGAACCGGCACAACCGATCCGCCGATCAAGCCGAGGCATTGATATCGCCCCATTTCCAGGCTCTCATCAAAGAGAATCTGGTAGCCGAGGCAGATTCCCAGTAGCGGTTTTCCCGCCCGCACCTGTCCGCAAATCAGCTCGGCGATCGGGGCGATTTTTTCCATCGCGTAGCCGCTGGCTCCAACGCCTGGCAGGATCAGGCCTTTGGCGTTGCGAATGTCATTGGGGCTGCAGCTAACGCTGATATTCGCCCCGATGTGTCGAAATGCATTGGTTACGCTTCGCACGTTGCCTACGCCGTAATCGATAATTACCAACATATTTTATCCTGTTGCCGCCTTTTCAGGCTTACTTCTTTTTGCCATTGAACAGGGGGTATTTTATCCGAAAAGGGTACGTTCTGCAACTTTAAAGCGGACAGGGCTATTCTTTGCTTTTGGGTTGATTATAGGGCAATTGCCTGATAAAGTAGGGCGAAAATACGGTGAGCAAGGAGCGATGCGAATGGAAAAGGCGCTCAATGTTTATGAGCGTGTGTTTGAGGCATGGCTGCGAGAGCGGCAGATGCCGTATCGGGCGGTGGACCAAAGCCGACGGCGGGAGTTTAAATGCCGCCGGGTCAAGAGTTTTGATTTTGCGATTAGTACGCCCGGCGGGCTTTTGCTGGCGGATGTCAAAGGGCGGCTTTTTCGCGGGGCCAGCCTGGCAGGCCTAAAAGGGGTGCAAACTTGGGTTACACAGGAGGATGTGCGGGGGCTGGAGGATTGGCGAAAGGCGATGGCGGGTCGGGAGTGGGTTTTGGCGGGGTTTATTTTTGCCTATCAATTGACGCAGGCGGATGTGGAAACCGATGGGGTCGAGGTGATGGAATTTGAGGGGCGGCGGTTTGTGTTTCTGCTGGTTTTGCTGGACGATTACCAAAAGGCGATGAAGCGGAGAAGCCCGCGGTGGCAGACGGTCTATTTGCCGGCGGAGGTCTTTCGCAGGGTCGCTGTCCCGCTGGCCGAATGGATCGAACAAAAGACAGAAACGATAGCGAGTGAATTTTAATACCACAGCGTGAATACGGTTAGTCCGTTTTGTGGTGTCAAAATCAAAAACTAAAAATCAAAAAGAGCGAGTTGCCGCTCCCCAAATCCGCAATTGCTCTTGAACCGACAACATCGGTCTTGACACGAAATAATACGTCAGGTATATCTTTTTTGCTTTTTACATTGTCATTTTGATATTTACTTTTTGATATTTGATATAATGTGCCGTTTTTAAAAGAATTATCGGGATTTCAATACAATTAACCTGTGATGTGGTATTAATGTGATGAATGAGACAATTGAAAAGAGTGCGGCGAAGGTTTTGGACGGCGGCTTTATCGACCGGCCGGAGATTGATACGCTCTGCAAAGAAAGCCAGGCGTGCCCGGATGATTTGCTGTATTGGGCCAACGCGATACGCAAGCGATTTTTTGGCGACAAAATTCAGGTATGCTCCATTGTGCCGGGCAGGCTGGGCGGGTGCGATCAGGATTGCGCGTTTTGCGCCCAGTCGGTGCGATATGATACCTATCTGGATAAAAAGCCCAAGGTGCTTAGCGATGAAGACATTCTATCCGGCGCCCGCGAAGCGAAACAAAAAGGCGTGCCGCATTTCGGGATTGTCTATAGCGGCAGGGCGGTTAGCGAAAAAGAACTGGCTCGCTTAGAGCGGCTGATTGAGCAGATTACGCGCGAGGTGGGTATTCATGTGTGCGGCGGGTTTGGGATTTTAAATGAGGTCCAGCTTACGCGGCTGGCTAAAGCCGGGATGAAACGCTACAACCACAATCTTGAGACATCGCGCAACCATTTTGGCAAAATTGTCAGTACGCACAGCTATGACGACCGCATTAACACGATTAAGGCATCGATTGCCGCTGGGGTGGGCGTTTGTGCCGGCGGGCTTTTCGGGATTGGCGAAACTGAGCAGGATCGCATCGATATGGCGCTGCAAATTCGGGAACTGGGGGCGGATATGGCGCCGGTGAATTTTCTGCATCCGATTCCGGGGACGCCGATGGGGGATCAGCCGACGCTGAAACCGGTCGAGATTCTGCGGACGATTGCTTTGTATCGGTTTATTCTGCCGCGGACGAATTTGAAAGTTGCCGGCGGCCGCGTCCTGAATCTGCGCGATATGCAAAGCTGGATTTTCTATGCCGGCTGTACCAGTATCATTAGCGGCAATTACCTGACCACTGCCGGCAGGGCCGTGGAAGAAGATTTACGGATGCTGGCGGATTTGGGGTTGGAAGCGGTCTAATCGTTGCCTACCCGTCAAATTCCTTCTAACCAGTGCTTGGCAAAAATGGCATAATCAGCCAGGTCAATCCTGCCATCGGCATTCAAATCTGCTGGTCGGCAGCTTGTGTTTTCCTGCAACAGCCACTGTTCGGCCAACAATATCAAATCGGATTCATTTACAGATCCATCTTCAGAGATGTCGGCGTCGCTATTTGACGTTAACCAATATTTTGCCAACCATGCATAATCTATCAGGTTTACCACGCCGTCTTGACTAATATCCGCACGGAGATCCACAAACTCAAGCCAGCACGAAGACAACAGGCCCAAATCTTCAACGTTTACCCCTTCCGGACAAACAAAATCGCCTATCGCGGGACTCTGCCATTGCAGTCTCGGATAATTGGTTGTTTCGCAAATCGCCCAGGTATTGGTAAAATCCCAGCCGGTGAAGGTCGAAAGAATTTTCATTTCTGCTGTCGTCTTGTCCATTCCCATCGCACTGAAGGCAGTTTCCGACGTTTCTTTGTCCCAGAAATTACCCGTATCTTCATAGCTGCCGCCTGTGGTTTTATTTCCACATAAACCGCCGACGTTTGTGGACCCTGTTGGCTTGCCGATAGAATAACAGCGGACAACTCGCCCCTGAACGTTCCATCCCACCAACCCACCAGCATCAGAAGTTCCGCTAACGGCTCCCGCAGCATAGCAAGAGAGGATTGAGCCGGCATAATTCTCTCCCACCAACCCGCCAACATTAGAAGTCCCGCTGACGACGCCTGTTGCGTAACTGGTTGTGATGG
>CAZVXR010000174.1:0-1790 GCA_964630865.1 uncultured Pirellulales bacterium
GTAGTCTGGTCTCCCAGGGCGTGGCCCTGGGCTTAGTTATTCAGGCCCTTGGGGCCGAATAGAATGACATCGGGTATCGATGCTGATAAAGTTGAAGTGGTGTAAAATAAAAATGAAAAAGTATCTGATTATAATTTCACTACTTTTGGCTGGTCTTGCGGGCTATAGTTTTTATGAATGACAGATAAATTATATTGGAAAGATTACGGTTACTACCCCAAAAGATACAGATATCGTTATTGAGGGGGATGGTATTTATATAAAAACAGTAAATGGATATACAATGACTCTCGGATAGTAAACTTTCGCACTTTTTAGGCGACTAATTTTAATGGTTTATTATCAAAAACATATCGACCTGCCGATGTCTTTATTGGAATTAACGATAAGACAGGGAGGTCGATATGTATACGAATACTTCGACATGGACGGAACTTTTTCAACAGTTTTTCCGATTTTTACGGCTCCGGGGGCCGCCATTTTCACCCGGATGATGACGGGCTGGGTGTTGTGTACGACGCGCAGAACCGTCACCGGCATGATTCCGTTTGCCGATCCGGGAGGCTATCGGGCTCACGATGCCTATCATCGGTTCCTGCCGGATGGACGATGGGACCTGCATTCCCTGTGGCAGATTCTGGCCCGGCTGCTGATTCAAACATTTTGCCCCAGGGGAATCATTATGCTGGCCCTGGACGACACCTTGTTTCATCGCACCGGCCGCAAGGTCGACGGGGCCGGGTCCTGGCGAGATGCTGTCCGCTCGACATCCACCCGTATTGTCTATGCATGGGGATTGAATCTGGTGGTGCTGACCCTGCAATTGCAGCCGCCCTGGGGCGGCGAACCGCTGGGCCTGCCGGTCAACCTGCGGCTGCACCGGAAAAACGACGACCATTTGCTCGAATTGGCCGAGCAGATGATTCACGAACTCCGCGGCTGGTTCCCCGAAAGGCGGTTTCGCGTCGTTGGAGACGGTTTTTTCGCCTCGCTGGCCGGAAAATCGTTGGACAAAACCGCCGTGATTTCGCGGATGCGGCGCGATGCGAATTTGTACGATCTGCCGCCCAAACGAAAGAAGAGACAGCGCGGCAGACCCCGCAAACGAGGCAACAAACTGGTCAAGCTGGAAAAGATGGCTGCCCATATTCAAAACTGGAAAACGGTGGCCTTTCGCCAGCGAGGCAAAACGGTTACCCGTTGGGTGTATACCCGCGTGGTGTTGTGGTACAAGGTCAGTCACACTCCGGTTCTTCTGGTCATCAGCCGAGATCCGGCCGGCAGGGAAAAGGACGACTTTCTCTTCACCACCGATCTGACCATGACTGCCGCCGAGGTGCTGGAATGCTACAACGACCGCTGGGCCATCGAAGACACGTTCAAGAATACCAAGCAACTGCTCGGTGGCCAGCAGCCCCAGACGTGGAAAAGAAAGGGTCCGGAAAAAGCGGCGGCCTTGAGTTTTTGGCTGTACTCGACAGTGTGGCTGTGGTATCTCCAGCAGAAATCCACGGATCGTTATTTCCTCGTCCAGCCCTGGTACGAACAGAAAGCGGTTCCCAGTTTCGCCGATGCGATGGCGTGTTTGCGTCGCCGGCTTTGGCGGGAAAGAATAAAATATCTGTTCGGAAATTCGGCCGTACATGATAAAAAATTCCTGTTCTTGCTGGAAGCCCTGGCTCCAGCCGCTTAAAAGGTCAATAAAAAGTGCGAAAGTTTACTCTAAATAATCAACAGATATACTTCCAGCCCCCACTTCTTGGGGCAAATCCAGTGTTTGGAGAATTGTG